>JABFRB010000004.1 GCA_013141385.1 Bacteroidales bacterium
CCCTTAATCACCCCGCTTCCTCCTCGCCATACCTCTGTAAAGCGGGTGCAAATATAGAAGGTTTATTTTAAAAACACCAAAAATAATATCATCTTTTTAAACTTTTTTTTCATTAAAATATAACTCCGTGCGAATTAATAATTTACAACGTTAAGTATTCTAGTAATTGTAATGAAAAATCAAATTTCTATTAATAAATTGTATCATATAGATGAAATCTGATTTCAAATTATCAGAAAAAGGGCTAAAAAAAAAGCGAGATGAAAAATCACCTCGCCTCTTCGATTCTATTTTTATCAATCTATTTTACTGGAACAGCTTTCAAAACTTCAACTAAGAAATCCCAAAATTTATTTACTGTTTCGATATTTACTCTCTCATCTGGTGAGTGCGGTGAACGGATAGTTGGTCCAAAAGAGATCATATCCCAGTTTGGATAAGCACCACCCAGCAATCCACACTCTAATCCAGCATGTATGGCTTTAACTTCAGGAGTTTTTCCGTATTTCTTCTTATAAACATCTTGCATCACTGTTAAAATAGGTGACTTAGGATTTGGTTTCCAACCGGGATATGCTCCAGTTAAAAGAACCTCTGCGCCTGCTAGTTCAAAAACAGCAGATACTTTATCACCCAAAGCCTCCTTGGAAGAATCTACAGAACTACGGAGTAAACACTGTGCATAGATATTGGTGTTATCGCTATAAACCCGTGCAAGGTTGTTTGAAGTTTCAACTAATCCTGGAACAGAATCGCTCATACGAACAACTCCATTGGGACAACCAAATGCAGCGCGAATTAAATTGAACTGTGTCTTATCGTCGATAAGTGTAGATGGAATAGTGGTTTTCTCCGCAACAAACGACAAAGAAGGTTCGGTCATTGAAAACTCAGACTTATATATATTAAGGTATGTAGTAACGGATTTTTCAAATTCGCTTGCTTTAGCTGATGGAACAACAACTACTGCAAAAGCCTCGCGTGGGATTGCATTTCTTAAACTACCACCATCAATTGATGCTATACGTAAACCAAAACTCTTTTCAGCGTGATACATGAATCGGAAAAGCAATTTAATTGAGTTTCCTCTTCCTAAAATGATATCTAATCCCGAATGCCCACCCTTTAATCCAGTTATGGAAAGTTTATAAGCACCCATTCCTGCTGGAACTGGAGTTGATTTATATGGGAATTTTATATTCGCATCTAATCCTCCTGCGCAACCAACATACAATTCTCCCTCATCCTCAGAATCAAGATTCATAAGAATATCCCCTTTAAGAAGGCCTGATTTAAGACCAAAAGCACCAGTCATACCAGTCTCCTCGTCAATAGTGAATAGCCCTTCAATAGGGCCATGCACTAGATCTTTTGCTTCTAAAATTGCGAGAGTAGCGGCAACTCCAATTCCATTATCAGCACCAAGTGTAGTACCTTTGGCTTTTACCCACTCACCATCAACATATGCATCAATAGGATCTTTCTCAAAATCATGCTGTTTATCAATATTTTTTTGAGGAACCATGTCTAAATGTCCTTGTAGAACCACTCCTTTGCGATTCTCCATACCTGAAGTTGCCGGTTTACGGACTATAACGTTTCCTACTTCGTCAACAATGACCTCTAATTTTAAATCTTGGGCAAATTTTTTAATAAACTCAATTGAAGCCTGTTCTTTACCAGAAGGTCTTGGTATCTGCGTAAGGTTATAGAAATGTTTCCATAAAGCCTTAGGTTCAAGGTTTTGAATCTCTTTACTCATAGTTATTTATATTATATTGGTTTAGTTTTAACTTCGCCAAAAGGCCAATAAAGGTATCGATATTTAGGTAAAACACAAAATTGACTTGATATGAAAGGTACACAACATTTTACAATTTGTTATGTTATTAGGTAGACCACATTCACTTATTTGTATATTTGTAATCGTATCTTATTTGATAAATACGAAGCATACATATAAGTTTGTATTCATTGAGATATGATTAATATATTGGATTTCAATAATAAGGAATAGAAGGTTTTATTACAATAAATTTAATTTGAACAACATTTATAGCAAACTATTTGATAATTTTAATAACATGAAAAAGACTTTAATTTTATATTTTCTCTTTGCTACTATTAGCTTCAATGCTCTTGCACAAACAGAATCCTCTAAGGTAAAATGGTATACTATTGAGGAGGCCTTAAAACTTAATGAAAAGAATCCAAAGAAGATATTTATTGATGTATTTACCGATTGGTGTGGATGGTGTAAAACGATGGATAAGAATACTTTCAGTCATCCTGTTATTGCCGAATATCTTAATAAATTCTACTATCCCGTTAAATTTAACGCTGAGTCGAAAAAGGATATTACTTATAAAGGCACTGTTTATAAAAACAATGGGACAGAGACAAGATCTCCACATGAATTTGCTGCTGCATTATTAAATGGACAACTATCCTACCCTTCTGTTGTATATATGGATGGAGATAGTAAGCTGTTAACGGCTGTTCCAGGATATAATACGCCCACTGACATTGAACCTATTCTGGTTTTCTTTGCCGAGGATTACTACAAAACTACTAAGTGGGAGGATTTTAAAGCCAAATTTGTAAGTAAAATTAAGTAGTTTCCAAAAGTTTAGAACTATTTAAGTCTAAATCACAAAAAACATTTAACACGGAGTTAATAGAGTAAAGAACACCGAGTAACATTGAGTGGAAATGGCTAAAAGCCATTTCTGTTCTTTTCGTTCTTGGAATTGTTTAAGTGGCATTTATGGTTTTAGAACTCAATAAGACTAGAATCCTTAATCATAAATTTAATAGGCATTCTCACAATTGGCCCGTACTGGCAAATAGAAATACGGCGGGTAAATATATCACTCTTTCCATCAGAGATTTTAATGTTGGCTGTTATTGGAATTCTATAATAAATCACATCTTTTATTGGTTTATTCTTCTCAAAGCCTATGTTTTTAAATAAGGGTTCGTAGGTTTCTGGTATAGATTCTGGCTCACTCTTAAGTAAATAAGGGTTACCACTTAGGTCGGATGAGGGGAGAATTCCTTTGGATACTGAAAATCTAAAAATAATCGAGGTTTCGCCATCGGATTGGTTTGGTATATATTCATAGTAGGAAACTGCATTCTCAGAATATGATTTCCCTATAAAAAGGCTCAGATACTCCTGTTCCAATCGGTTGATCTCATTCAAGGCAATCTTTAATCCTTCGCCATTTAAGTTATGATCAGCATCAACAGATAGAAAATCGGAACGTCGCTTACGGAGAGAGAAGATAAAATCGGCAGCATCGCGAGCTTTCTCCTCTATATTCTTCTCAACAATCATGTCTTTTTGCACTGGGACTCTAACAAAAACACTATCGCGTTGCACCTTGTTATAAAAGGTAGTTTTCTCAGATGCAATAAATGGCTGGGTTGAAAGATCTGTATAGGCAATATCATTGATTTGGTCGTTACCCATTTGGGTTTTTATTGATGCTGAGTTAACCCCAAGTCCACTTATTGGTAATATTAAACCACTACTGTACAGTTTTAAAAAATCTACTTTAGAATCGTCGCTTGGCGTGGCTGCAAAAAGCGATGTTGGATCGGATTCAATCACGGAAACCACATCAATATTAGTGATCTTCCATTCTTCCGCCTTTTTTAAAGGAACATCAGCTATTCCTAAGTATTTCTGCGCAAACTTTCCGAAAGGGCCAGGAATAACAACATTTTTAATAGCCTCAACCTTTATTCTCAAAACAGTGCGAGGTAGGGCATATATTAATCCTTTGGTATTAAGACTAGTTGCCATATCGGCAGGGGTAACCTGAATTGGTTTTTTGCTGCACGATAGTATAAGGGCAACTAAAAATATCAACGTAATTTTCTTAGTCATTCTTTGATTTTTCGGTTAGTTGAAATGCTTTACCAAGATAAGATATTATATCTGATGCAATTAGCGCATTGACCCTTTTTTTTTCTATTGCTAAATCTCCTGCCAATCCATGAATATAAACTCCAATAATTGATGATGATACTGGATTGTACCCTTGACCTAATAACGATGTAATAACACCAGTTAGTACATCGCCACTACCTGCGGTTGCTATTCCAGGATTTCCCGTTGAGTTGAAATAGATATTTCCATCGGGGCAAACTATTTGCGTATATGCACCTTTTAGCACAATAATGATTCTATTTTCTTTTGCTTTATCAAGAGCCATCTTGAGCCGTTGAAAGCCCGATGTAGATTTCCCAAACAGCCTATCGAATTCTCCGGGATGAGGTGTTATTACAGTGTTTTCTGGTAATAATCTGATAAACTCTGGATTATCTGCTAAAATATTCAGCCCATCGGCATCAATTAGTAATGGTGCTTTTACGTTTTCTAAAAGATTTTTCAGCCCATTAACGGTGATTCTGTCCTTGCCAATTCCTGGGCCAATTCCAATTGCGGAGTATTTTGATATTGAGCCTATTATTGAAAAGTGATGATCGTTTTCATCAACTTCAATCATCACTTCGGGGATTGATTGTTGCAGAATTGGATACCCAATTTTTGGAACATGAGCAGTTACTAATCCTGAACCTGAGGTAAGGCAGGCCGTTGAAGAAAGAACCGAAGTTCCCATCATTCCATAACTACCTGCAATAATCAGGCAATGCCCAAAGGTGCCTTTATGATCGAATCGGGTTCGTGGTTTGAGTATTGATGAAACCATTGCTTGATCAATGTAACTGTAAAGCGTTGTTAATGACTCAATAGCATCAACATTCAATCCAATTGGAAGTATCTTCCACTCGCCAACATACCTGGCATTTTCGGCAAAGAAGAAGCTGATTTTGGGAAATTGGAGTGTTAATGTAATGGAGGCTTTAATTGCAGGGTTAATGTTTGGAAATGGGTTTTCATCGCCAAAAAGTCCAGATGGAATATCAACAGAAATAATCTGCGCCCTAGAATCATTCAAATAATCAATAAGTTCCGATGTTAAACCCGAAAGTGGTCGCGCTAATCCTGAACCAAAAAGGGCATCAACAATAATGGTATTACTGTTTATTTTAGGGAAATTGCTTTTGTCCTTAATTACAATAGGTGTAACTATTTTTTGATTTTTAAGCCTTGCAAGATTGATAAGATAATCGGGAGAGTTATTGGCGGATTCAAAAGTATAAACCTCCACAATATAGCCTGAATCTATTAGCATACGAGCCAGTGCTAAGCCATCGCCCCCGTTATTACCCGGTCCTGCAAATATTGCAATTGTATTTACTGCGCTGATATTGCAAGCAAACCATCTGAATAAAGCATCAGCAGCTCTTTCCATAAGGTTTATGGGTGAAATGGGCTCTTTCTCAATCGTTAACCGATCGATATCACGTACTTGTGAGGTTAAGAATACTTTCATCTACAAATAAAATACATCTGAACAAATATAAGGTTTTTGATAGCAGAATCAATCTATTAAAACCAAATAAGCTTTATAACATTTAGCACATCACATCGATTGGTTTGTTTTTTTTTTATATTTACCAACTTTGAAAAAAAATGATTAAAAAATAACCTTCAAAAACAATTATCTATGTTAAAAAACCACCCTAAAGGACTACTTGTGGCGTTTTTCACTAATATGGGAGAACGCTTTGGGTTTTATACAATGATGGCCATTCTAGTAATGTTTCTGCAAGCACGATATGGACTTGACGCTGACTCTGCCGGAAGCATTTATTCATGGTTCTACTTTGCAATTTATGCCCTAGCCTTAGTTGGGGGGATGATAGCTGACTGGACAAAAAAATATAAGTCAGTAATATTTATAGGACAGGTTGTAATGTTTACTGGTTATTGCCTTATAGCAATTCCTGGATTGGAACTTTGGGTTTCAGTAACTGCCTTGTTAATAATTGCATTAGGTAATGGGCTATTCAAAGGAAATCTTCAAGCTGTTGTGGGTCAAATGTACGATGATGAAAAGTACAAAGGATTTCGCGATAGTGCTTTTATGATTTTCTATATGGGTATTAACATTGGCGCTTTCTTTGCTCCATTTGTTGCCAAGGGAATTAAAGAGTTTTGGCTAAAAACAAATGGGTATTTCGAAAATGCTAATCTTCCTTCACTTAGCCATCAGTATTTGAATGGGACTTTAAAAGATGTTGATCAGTTTCAGAACCTCGCAAATGCAGCGATTATACCAGATGGAGGAAAATCGGCTGCAGATTTAACTGTATTTGCCCACGATTATATCAAGGTTTTTTCAACTGGTTTCAACTATGCCTTTGGGATTGCTGCTGGAGCAATGATTCTTTCTCTGGTTATCTATTTAATTTTCAACAGGCTCTTACCTTCAAAACACAAACTTGCGCTTGCTGAAAAACAGAATAACAAAACGGTAGAAGCTGCACCAAGCATAAATTTGGCCAGCAATTTGAAATACATTATTATCTCCTTGGGTTTAATGGCTATAGTTGCCACACTGTTTCACGTTGCCGATAGCTATACTGATATTGGAGATATTAACTATAAATTAGGTTTAGCAGTAGGATTGTTCGTTGGTTTTGTTTCACTAATATTCCAGATTTCAACTAAGGAGGAAAAACCTCGTGTTGTGGCTCTAACATTGGTATTTATTGTTGTAATTTTCTTTTGGATGTCGTTTCACCAAAACGGACTCACCCTTACAATGTATGCCCGTGATTATACAACTCAATTTGTTGGACCATTCACCAACCTGTTTTTCAACATTTGGTCAATTCTCTCAGTAATTGCTGCTATTGCTGGTTCTGCAATGGTTTTCTTTACAAAACAGGTTAAAACTCGCATTATTGGTGCTGTAGGTTTTTTGGTTTTTGGTTTCCTTTGCTACTACTTTGCATCGCATAATAGTGCTTCCAATCCTATTTCACCCGAAGTATTCCAATCATTCAATCCTTTGTTTATAGTTGCGCTTACCCCGCTTGTAATGGGTATATTCAGCTGGTTAAGCAAACGGGGTCAAGAACCCTCATCACCACGTAAAATTGGTATTGGGATGATTATTGCAGCATTCGGTTTTGTATTGGTGCTAATTTCATCGTTGGGTTTGGTTGCACCAAAGGATTTGGCTGGTGCAGTTGAAGAATCAGGCAGAGTATCACCTTACTGGTTGATGAGCTCATACCTTATTTTAACTGTTGCTGAACTTTTCCTTAGCCCAATTGGATTATCATTTGTGGCTAAAGTTGCTCCTCCCCGATTCCAAGGGTTAATGCAAGGTGGTTGGCTGCTTGCAACCGCAATTGGTAATAAGTTCCTTTTTGTAGGAAGTTTATTATGGGGTAAAATAGAACTTTATATGCTTTGGGGTATATTCATTATTTGCTGTATTGTGGCTGCCCTATTTATATTCTCTATTATGAAAAGACTTGAATCTACTACAAAATAGAGCTTGCTATTATTTAATCTAAAACCACTCTTCGGGGTGGTTTTTTTTGTACCTTAACGCAAATTTAAACTGATAATGAAAACGTTTACGCTGAAAGAGGAGTACATTCAACTTGATAAGCTGCTAAAATCCGTAAAACTCGCTAATTCTGGTGGTATTGCCCACATGCTTGTGGATGATGGTTTGGTGAAGGTTAATGGGTTTGTTGAAAGTAGGAGACGGGCAAAGATAAGGGTTGGTGATACTATTGATGTGCAGGGGAGTAAGGTGATTGTTGTGGCTGATGATGAGGTGGGGGATTAGGAACGTAAACCCCAACCCCTTAAATTAAGGGGCTATAACAGGGTATCTGATTTTGGCCTTTTGTGTGATTAAGGTTAAAGCCCTATTTATCAGTTGTATGAAATTTTTATATGCAAATTATCGCAAAATGCGATATAATAAACTTGGGTGTTTCATGTTTGTGGCCAGTTTGTTTATTGTTAGCATGTTACCTTAAATATATAACCCTATGAAAACGAAATTAGTAGTACTTTTTATTGCCATTGCATTGGTTGTTGGGTGTAGGTCCAAAAGCGAATATAATAAAGCTATAATGGCTGAACGTGAAAATTTTAGCCAGGGTGATAACTTGATACAAGCACCTCCTCCCCCACCATCGCCAAGCGAATCTGCTCAAACAAAAGTGGATGTTGAGAAAAAGATTATTAAAACGGCATATCTCAATATGGAGGTTTTGGATTATAGTAGTAGCAGGAAGCTGATAGATAGCGCTCTTAAGCATTTTAACGCTTGCATTGTAAATGAAAATCTACAGAATACTGAGTATCAAATTGGCAATAGCATTAATATTAAGGTACCTGCAAATCAGTTTGAAATGCTACTTGCAAACCTTGCTAAGCTAGCCAAAAAGGTTGATTCACAGAATATCGAAACGCGGGATGTAACTGAGGAGTATATTGATGTTCAAACAAGGCTTAATAATGGCAAAAAGGTTGAGCAAACGTATCTTAAACTTTTGAGGAAAACCAATTCCATTGAGGATATTCTTAAGATTGAGCAGAAACTGGGCGAGATTAGAACCGATATTGAATCCACTGAGGGAAGGTTAAAGTATCTGAACCATCAGGTTAGCTACAGCTCAATTAACCTAAATGTTTACCAAACATTGGAGTTTAAGTATAACCCCGAAAAACTACCCAACTTTTTCCAACGATTGAAAAAGGCGGTGAGTCTTGGCTGGAATGGAATTGTGGTATTCTTCCTTTTCCTAATAGGAATCTGGCCTCTATGGATTCTTGCAGTGGTTGGGTATTACTTATGGAGGTATATTGTTAGGTATAGGAGAGGACGGAAAAAGGGTGAAAAGCGCAGGCGTAAACTGCAAAAGAAGATGCAGCACAATGACGATAATCAAGGGAAGTAAAGGAATATGAAGGGAGCCAAACGGCTCCCTTTGTTTTTGGAGTTAGGGGAGATTGAATAAAGTAACTATCCATATTATGAGGCAATTGTATTTTGATGATTGCTAATTATTTAGTAAGTTTGAGAATAACCAACACCTTTGGCGGGGTTATAAACGAATCATGCAACAAACTATAACTATTGGGCAGATAAATGATTACATTTGATAGTGTTTTAACTTAAAAAAATATTACAATATGGCAACTCTTCCTCCAAAAGTTCAAACTCGACTAGCAAGCGGCTTGAAAAAATTTCAATCAATTGTATCTGCTGCTAGAACCAAAGACATTAATGAATCGGATACAGTTGTAATAATTACAGATATGCTTTCCGACCTTTTTGGATACGACAAATATTCTGAAATTACTTCTGAACAGGCAGTAAAGAAGACATTTTGTGATTTAGCTATCAAAATTGATGGAAAAGTTCGGTTTATTATTGAAGTTAAAGCAGCAGGATTAGACTTGAAAGAAGACCATATAAGGCAAGCCGTTGATTATGGTTCAAATGCAGGAGTAGATTGGGTTATACTTACAAATGGAAGCGTTTGGAAAGTTTTTAAAATTATATTTGGAAAACCTGTAAGTAATGAATTAGTTTATGAATTCGATTTTACTCAATTGAATGTAAAAAAAGATAACGACCTTGAACTTCTATATTATGTTTGCAAGGAAAGTTTAGGGAAATCCGTATTAGCTGATTTTCATTTGCAGAAACAAACATTTAGCAAATTCTTTGTTGGTCAATTAATTATTTCCGAACCCATAATTGACTCTATTAGGAAGATCATGAAAAAACTCTACCCCGAGGTAAAGGTTTCAAACGAAGAGATTTGTTCCTTAATAGAAAACGAAGTTCTTAAGAGAGAAGTAATCGATGGCGAAAAAGCCGAAGAAGCCAAAAAGAAAATTAATAAAGCATTTAAGTCTTTAGCAAAAGAAACTATTGCAAAGTCAGAAAGTACAACATTATAAAATGCAAATTTTATAATCAAGTAGCCTACTAATAAGAAGCACAGAGCCTTTCGGAGTTCCACTCACACCAATGAATACTGATTTTAGGTATTGGTGGATAACTTCACAACGTCCCAAACCATGGAAACGATACAGGAAAGTAAGGTCGTTTCACAATCGTATCAAATAGGCTTATATCGTATCAGAGTAATCGAATAAAAACGAATCATATCGTATCGTTTTATGGGTTATTTTGAATTTTTACCATTCAAAGCACTCATCGAGTAGACAGCCGATAGGCACTGAGCCTATAGGAAAGCCTTTCATACCACTGAATACCGATTCTCATGTATACTAAATTAAGCCATCAACCCCATACGCTTTCAGCTATATTATATAGAATATTCCGATACTATTGCTCAGGTAATACGTTCTCCAAGCTATGTATTAGTCAAAATATCATTAACTATTGATATTTTGTTTGGTATTATGAATGAGGTGGTATTCTATTAAATGCAAGGCAACCTCAAAATCAAATTATTTTTATAATTTTTTATTTAGTTTGAAAATAAAGTACACCTTTGGTGTGGTTATAAACAAATTAGGCAACAGTATAAAAAACCACGAAAAATTATAGACTTGTACGCATAAAATGAAAAACCTTATGGATAATTCAAGTAAAGTAAAACTAAATCCCAGAAAAGTATTCTGGAAATGTGGATCTTGTACTCATGCCATGTTTCATTTACTGAATCATGAATTTGATAATCATAAAGAAAATGAGGAGAAAGCATCTTTCTTATTAGCAGGTGGGATAGCCCAGAAAGGTCATCAATGCGGAATGCTATGGGGTGGTGCATTGGCAATTGGAACCGAATCATACCGCAGATATAATGAAAAAAGCGAAGCAATTGCTGCTGCAATTATTGCATCTCAATATCTTGTGGATTCATTTCATAAGCGAACTCAAACCGTCAATTGTCGAGACATATCAAAAGTTGATTGGGAAAACAAAGTAGATTTTGCTATTTACGTAGTAAAAGCAATTATGCAAGGTTTTGTATATGGTACGTGTTTCAATCTTATTGTAAAATGGACACCTGAAGCAATTCAGGCAGCCAATAAGGGGCTGTCTGAAAAAACAATTCATAGCAAACCATGTATGAGCTGTGCAACTGAGGTTGTTCAAAGAATGGGGGCAAGTGACGAAGAGGCTATTATGGTAGCAGGTTTTGCGGGAGGCATTGGTTTAAGCGGAAATGCATGTGGGGCATTAAGTGCAGTAATTTGGTATAAGATGCTTGATTGGGGTAAAAAAAATCCTGGTAAAACACTAACCTTGATTAATAATCCGGATGCAAAAAGTATATTAAGAGCCTTTTTTATTCAAACTGACTCAGAGATGTTATGCAGTAAGATAAGTGGAAAACAATTTCAATCAATTGATGACCACTCAGAATATTTAAGAAGTGGTGGTTGCGAGAAGTTAATTGATGCACTTGCAAAAGTATAATAAATATGGGAATAGTTTCTTTTGAACAGTTAAGACATCTTTTTCGCTTTAAAAGACAAGTTTATCTCGATAACAATGCAACTACATGCATTAGTAATCCTGTGAGAAAAACGATGAATCGAATAATGAAATATTATTGGGGCAATCCCTCATCGGCTTATCACATAGGAAGAATGTCTTCGCATATCATTGAGAAGGCTCGTAAACAAGTTGCCGAAGCCATTCATGCCCATTCACATGAGATATATTTTACAGGCTGTGCCACAGAATCAAACAATGCAGTATTAATATCGTTGAGTAATCATTTCTATCCTAAAAAGAAGAAAATTATTTCAACACCCATTGAACACCCTTCGATAAAAAATACATTAGAATTTTTGAAAACGCAAGGAATTGTTGTTCAATATTGTCCAGTAGATAATTATGGTTTTGTTTCTCTTAAAGAGTTAGAAAATCTAATTGATGAAGATACATTTTTAATATGCTGTATTTTGGCGAATAACGAGATTGGAACAATTCAAAATGTTAAAGGAATTAGCGCACTCGCAAAATCACATAATATTCTTGTATTATCTGATTGCGTTCAAGCATTTGGCAAGATTCCTGTTAATGTAAAGGAATTAGGAGTTGATTATGCCACATTTTCAGCACATAAACTTTATGGACCTAAGGGAATTGGAGCATTATATGCAAAAATAAGTAGCCCGCTTGAGCCTTTTATTCATGGTGGACATCAGGAAGAAGGAATGCGTGCTGGAACAGAATCGGTTCACAATATTGCAGGTTTTGGCACAGCTTGTAAGGATGTTAAAAATCTTATATCCTATTCTGAAAAAACAAGATTGCTAAAAGAACAATTTATAAAACATCTGAAAGTTATTAAATCAGATATAATTATTAATTCACCAAAAAACGATTGTTTACCAAATACAATCAGTGTTACTTTCCCTAATTTAAATAGCAGTGAATTAATGATGATGTTGGATTATTACGGAGTTTCTGTTTCATCAGGTTCGGCATGCAGTACTCAATTAAATGAACCTTCGCATGTTTTAAAGGCGATTGGATTATCCGATAAAGCAGCCGCTGAAACTATTCGTATCAGTTTTGGTAAAAACACCTCAGAGAGAGATCTTAGATATACAATAAAAGTAATAGATAATTATCTGAAAAGTGAAGTGAGATAGCACAATAAATTGATATCAATCATCAAATGTCGTTGCCTTCTAAGTATGTTATAGTCTCAAAGCCTATTTGAGAACCCAGTACAACTAATAATTTAGTAGCACAAGAGATAGTATAGCATAATAGAATCCAATACTAGCATGGCAGAAACACTAAAAAAACATTTCACCATTGGTTGTTGTGGAATTGATTGTGGGCTATGCCCTCGATTTCATACAAAAGGTGATTCTATTTGTCCGGGATGTGGCGGGCTAAATTTTAAAGAAAAGCACCCCTCATGCGGATTCCTAACTTGTTGCGTAGCAAAGAAAGGGTTGGAGGTTTGCTCGGAGTGTAATGAATATCCTTGTAAGCGTTTCGATTCAGAAAAAGGTGGGTACGATTCATTTGTAACTCATAGTAAAGTATTTACAAATCTTGATTTTATAAAACATCACGGGATAGATTCTTTTATCGATCATCAAATGAGACGAATAACAATATTGAATGAATTAATTTCAAGTTTTGACGATGGGCGTTCGAAGAATTTCTTTTGCTTAAGTTGTGCATTATTGCCATTAGATAAACTAAATGAAGTATTTGAATACATCGAAACTCTTGATAAATCTATGGAATTAAAGGAGAAAAATAGGAGAATGAAAGATAAAACTCAAGAGATAGCCGCTAGTTTGAATATTGAATTAAAATTGAATAAGAAAAAGTAATACTCCATGGTAACAGTAACAAAATTTGAAAGGAGTTGAATGGAAAATAGCATGTTTTTATGTAGGTATAATACTTTTATCTCCCAAAAACTCAAATAGTTTAGTCGTGATAAATCGTTAAAACGCAAATTTGTTAGTTTTGCAGCCATGGAAAATCAAGAACCAAAACACGTTCGGCGTAAACGATATAAAGGAACTCACCCAAAATCCTTTAAGGAAAAGTATAAAGAGTTACAGCCCGAACTTTACGCCGAGGATATTGCAAAGGTCATGGAGCAAGGGAGAACACCTGCTGGAATGCATCGCTCTATCTGTGTTAACGAAATAATGGATTTTCTCAAGATAATTCCAGGACAAATTGGTTTGGATGCCACGCTAGGTTATGGGGGGCATAGTTTAGAAATTCTTAAGTGTTTACACCCAGATGGACGTTTATATGCCATTGATGTAGACCCTTTTGAATTGCCTAGGACGCAGGATCGGCTAAGAGCATTAGGTTACGGATCTGAAATTTTAGAAATCAAAAAGATGAATTTCTCCTGCATCGATCAAATCGTATCCGAAGCAGGTCTTTTAAATTTTGTACTAGCCGATTTGGGTGTATCATCTATGCAAATAGATAATCCCGAGAGAGGATTTTCATTTAAAGTTGATGGTCCGCTTGATTTAAGGCTTAACCCTAAAAGTGGAAAATCGGCTTCAGAATTTTTAAAAGATGTTTCGAAAGATGAATTAGAGATGATACTGGTGGAGAATGCTGATGAACCTTATTATCAGCCTATCGCTAAAGCAATTACAGCCTGTATTTCAAAGGGAATAGATATAACAACTACAACGCAACTCAAACAAATAATATTAGAGGCCTTAGAATTTCTTCCAAAGCAACAGCGTAATGATGAGGTTAAGAAATCGTGCCAACGTGTCTTTCAGGCTTTGCGAATTGAAGTTAACGATGAATTTGGGGCTTTGGATAAATTTCTGGAAGAACTACCCTATTCTCTTGCCCCTGGAGGTCGAGTGGCAATACTTTCATTCCATTCGGGGGAGGATCGCAGGGTTAAAAAATCATTCCAGTACTTCTTTCGTTTGGGCTTGTACAGCGAGGTTGCTCCCGATCCAATTCGCCCATCGGCTCAAGAATGTAATACTAATCCACGTGCACGTTCTGCTAAACTAAGATGGGCATTAAAAGGGTGATAAACCAAAATTCTCGGTACAAATAATAAAGCACATGTGCCATTTAAGTCACATGTGCTTTATTATCAAGTGAATTCATATTAGAACCATCATCACTAAATCCTTGATTATGATTCTTTAGTTACAATATTAAATTCCAGTTCAATGGGGGCTAAAATTGACGCTCCAATTGTGGAATAACGTGTCTATTAGTATCGTTATGATAATAATTTATTTCGTGGATTTTAAATTCAGTTAATTGGTTTGTTGCTAATGCCGCACTATAATTGCTACCAATTTTTAATTCTTGTACAAGCCATGATTTATCATCATATTGTACAGTGTTGTTTTTAACTTCAAGTTTATCAAGCGGAATTGCAAACCCCCTACCATCTGCCTTGATTACACTTTCTTTAATTGTCCAATATTTAAAAAATTCTTTTAATGGATAATTCGCATTATAAATCTTATTCCACTGACTTGGAGTCATTACCGTATCGAAATGTTTTAAATTCACATCTCTATTTTCTTCAATATCAATACCAAGCCTAATATTCTTCCCTATTGCACAAGCCACATAATTACCTGAATGCGTTATGTTAAAATCATATTCGTTCAATGTTAAATACGGACGATCATATGAATTATATTCAACATAATTCCAAATATCGTTTTCAATCCCATGTCTTTTTAGTGCTTCAATAAGAAGCAATTTACCAAACAGATGTGAATGCCTGTTCTGCCAGCGAATGTAACGTGAATTCTTTTCTTTTAATTCCGGAGACAGTACAGATAGGTAATCTGAGAATAAATTTTGTTCCAAAGGATTTTCAAAGAATGTAAAAAATATATCTATCACTTTAAAATAATTTTAAATTCAGTATATCATTTTTAAATAAGCTTGGATATTAGCAAAAAACAAATATTTCCTATGTTACATTAAATACATTTGAAAATATTGCATGGAATATCTCATCTATAGAATTAACGTTTGAAAATTTTCGAGATAAATTTCCTAAGAGAATAAGTGGAACCGAGTTTCTAGTATGACCTCCCGTTGATAAATCCTCTATATTTCCATGATCACTTGAAATTAGTATATTTACACTGGAGGGCTTATCAGTTGTAACTCCTCTAAGAAATTCATCAAACATTTCTAAAAATGAAATAGAAATATTCATATCTCTTCTATGCCCAATTAAATCAGGCAAAAAACATTCATATAAAATTAATTCATAGTCATTAGCTAAATTCTTTAAGTTTTGTCCTGCTTGATAAGGAGATATTTCGGGGGCACGACTATCGGATGTATTTTGTAAAGTACTGTTTGTTATATCCCAATGAACTGCTTTACCATTAATTAAATCATTAATAGTATTAAATCTTAGCTGAGCTGCTAAAACACAATATGTTGTAACACTGTATGATGATATATTTTGTTTAGAAGAATCGAAAAATCTATCAGTATAGGAATTAGCGAAGATGCTATTAATATACTTTTCCTTTGCATATTTAAAAATTGAGCGTTTATTAATTAAAGATATCAACTCTTTATTTGGGTAGGCTGTTAAATGATATCCAAGAATTGACTGAGCATTAAAGCCCGTAAATAATGATGTTTGACCAGTTGCACTCTGAGGAACTCCATCAACCCCCAAGCATGCATCAATTCCTTTAACTAATATATCTTGCTCAACAATATTTGTGGTATTAGTCAATTTTTCACCAATCAAATTATGTGTTGTTGGCATAGCAGCTTTTGTAAAAGGATTTGAATCATCATTTCGTCCTAACCCAACTCCATCTAAAAAAATAAATATTATCTTATTATTCATCTAATATTTTTACTCCACTAAAATAGGATCACTTTATATATATGTAATGAAGTTAAAAGAGCAAGTTTATCAATACATCTATTCCGCCTGTTTTAGTTGAAGTTGCAATAATAAATATAGAAATTTTCCGATTTTCTTGATTTTAATGTTTTTACTGACACACTCATTGAAAACTTTATCAAAGAGTATCCCCATCTCATTTGTGGCACTTTGTTGTATACTGGAAAGTATTTCCATTTTTTTCTATTCTCCATATTTTTTCTCTAATTTTATAGAACTAATCAATACAAAACGCTTTTAAATTATGATAAAATATTTATTAACGAAACTATGACGATAATGATATCGCCTAAAATATACCTCCTTGAACTCTTTGGTGGCCGCAATATCCATTTTATCTTATAATTGATTAACACCTGAAAACTTTACTGATAATGTTGATATAAAAGTTAGTATGAGATATGTGAATTATATAAATAACGTGAGTTCGATATAAGAAATGTGATAATTTGGTAATTTACAGAGATATGTAATTGTTTAGAATGATGATGGAAACTTGGAATAATGGAATAATGGATAACAAGAGGTTAGATTTTTTGTTTCTTTCTTCCATTTTTCCATCATTCCAACACTCCATCGATTCAAATAAATAATTTGATTGATACACAGATTAATACATTGTTTCTTACATCGAACTAACGTTAAATAGAATCATGAATATTCATCATAGACCGGCTCAAGTTTGCACACACTGTTTGAAATTCGAAGCATAGCATTCAATCTCTTCCACTGCCCATGCAATGCTATTCTCAGCACGATTTTTTAACCAATTGAGCCGAGTTGCCTGATCTCTGGAAACAGTTCTGATGGCATGCGTCAGTTTTTCGGCGGTGATTTTTTATCGAAGAAACACGTAGGTCTATTCCTATTCTTTTTACATGATCAGTCCATGCAAATTGATCAAAATTAAACCGGGCTATGATGTTGGGAATGCTGGCAAATCTACCACAGGCTAAGAAACCGCATAGAATCCCACATCTGTATCATCTACAGCATACTGCATTTTAAAAGAGCTAGAACGTGTTCTATATAAGGAAAATCAACGCTATTCCAAAAAAGCCGCAGAAGTTACTCACAACATGTACCAAATAACGTATACGCTACCCGAGTCTAAACATACCAAAATCGAGGCTGCTCAACATAGATAATGAGAAGGCTGAACACCGGATAATCTATAAAACTTCTACAGTGTTTCAACGCTGAAAACAGGAAAAAAAGTTATTTTTCACATAACCTCAAACTCCAAAGAGAATTAAGATGATTTTTCGCCAGAATACAGATTTCGGCAAAAATCAATGATCGCTTCAATTGACTTGGATTCCGTTAACATCATAGCGTGACTTGAAGAATCCACATCTATGAAATGAATATTCGGTAATAACTCCTGCCATCTCTTCCAGTAGAATGTATGATCCAGCGTATTGTCCGCAGTAGTAAAAAAAGGTTCCATTCCTCCTAAATACAGCCCATTTTTATTTCTAATATAATAGCAATGTGTTGCTTGAGGTTCTTTTAAAGAGTTAATCACGAAATTATCCACATCGTAAGCATGTATTAACTCCACTGTTTTCATAATCATTCTTTCTAATTCATTTCTTGTCTGTTGCAATCCACTTTTCTGAATCATATCTATTAATTGACTCAAATAGGTATTGCTATCCAAATTTTCATCAATTGAACTCCTGTGAATTAAAATTTTTTCAATGTTTTCAGGATTTTGAGCAACAAGCGATAATAAAACCGTATTTGCGCCCAATAACATATTGGATTTCACCGATTCTTTCATTTGATGCTTATCATCAAATGAATCAAGCATTACAATCGTATTTACTTTTTGGCCGAGAATCTGCAATTGTCTAGTTACTTCATAGGCAATAAGACCACCCAGAGAATATCCGCCTAAATCATAAGGTCCTTCGACCTGTATCGAACGAATTATTTCGACATAGTACTCTGCTATTGACTGAACCCCATTCAAGGGACTATGCTCGGTTTGATATCCTCGGGCTTGAATACCGTAAAAAGGTCGTTGAATTTTATCGGCAATGATATGATAGGGTTGAACACCACCTAATCCTCCGTGAAACCAAAATATAGGCCTTCCCTTGGTTTTGTTATTAAGGTGAATAAGTTCGGGAAATTGCGATGAACTTGTTTCTCTTGTAACAATAAACTGCTCAATTGCCATTGAATAATGCTGTGCCAAATAAACACACAAGCTTGAGATGGAGTTATATTCAAACAATAAAGCGGGTTGAAATGAAATATCCATTTTCTGCTGAATTTCCTGACTTAATTTTAGAATTCCCATTGATGTTAGACCTAAATCAATAAAATTTGCTGCAGGATCAATTCCTTCAAGGGGTCTATGTACATTTTCAACAATAAGTTGTTCTACAAATATTTTTGCCTTTTCGCCAACACTAAAATGAGAATATTGAGTGTTTTCAGTAGATCCAATGTTTTTGGGCAGTGAAAATTTCCATTTATGAGAATTCTTTGTTGCAATGATGTTTTTCTCGTCTTGCAAACTATCAAATAAGAAATGTCCATCACCTGTCATTTTAGAACTAGGTTGTATCTCTAAGCCTAAAAATATGCCCGATTTCAAACTTTTAATATCCACCCAATAACTATCCCTCGCAAAAGGATATGTAGGCAAACTAATTAATCGAGGTCTTATCTCCTCTGATGTTTCGGGGTAAAACTTGTTCCAATCTAGTTTCAATCCTTTTACCCAAAGCTCAAGTAATTTGGAATATTTTTTTCGAACAATCCATTTATCAATCGCTTCAATCATGTCATCATCTTGATTTAAAACATCTAAATCTTCATGATTGCCTTTTGTCTTACCAACATATTCCCCTTCACAAGATACTTCGTCTAAATAGTTCCTAAAATTATCTGCTAGTTGTTCAATAGAATTAACAAGAAAACCTAACCTTTCTTCCATTACTTCTCTTCCTACTTGTAAAGTATAGGCGATATCGATTAATCTGATAGAAGGATCGATAGTTTCAAGAAAAACTAACATATCCCGAACTTTTTGTTTTAGTTGCTCTGGGGTTCTGGCCGATAATGGAATGATAACCTTGTCTTGAGACTCACCATGTTTAATACGAGACACTATGGCTGTTACCGGAATATATTCCTCCACAATCATATGAGCATTAGATCCTCCCGCACCAAAACAAGAGAGACCTGCAATACGAGGTAAAGAAATCCCATCCATTATTGGTTGCTCCCATGACCTCAAAGACTGATTGACAACAAAAGGGCTCTTATCGAAATCAATGTGAGGGTTTAGTTTTTCCGAATGTAGCGAAGGAACAATTTGCTTATACTTCATTTGCAGTAAAATTTTAGTAAGCCCAGCAATACCTGCCGCAGATTCGCAATGACCAATGTTGGATTTTGCCGAACCAATAAAGCAATAATTCGAATCCTGATGTAAATCTTGAGAAAAGGCTTTACTAAGTCCTAAAATTTCAATAGGATCTCCTAAAATAGTTCCTGTTCCATGTGCCTCAATGTAACTAATATGACGTGGATTTACTTGTGCCTCAGACATTGCTCGACTAATTACTTTAGCCTGAGCCTGTGGGTTTGGAACACTATAGGCGTTAGTTTTTCCACCATGATTGAGAGCACTACCCTTGATTAAGCCATAAATATGGTCACCATCCTTTTGGGCTTCCGATAGCCTTTTTAGTATAACAGTTCCCACACCTTCGCTAGGAATATAACCATCACTACCTTCTCCAAAACTCTGACATTTATCAGCACTAGAAATGGAACGAGTTGCACTTAAAAATAGGTATTTATTAGGATGTATAGTTAGATTAACCCCTCCTGCAATTGCTAATTGAGTTCGTCCCATCCTTAAATCCTGACAGGCAAGATGAATGGCTGTAAGAGAGGAGGAACACATAGTATCCACTGTCATGCTGGGTCCGTGCAAATCGAAGAAGTAAGAAACACGATTGGCTATGCCAGCCTGATTACCGGCAAATCCCATACGTTTTCCTAACATGCTAGCTTCAACCCCGAATAATTGATATTCACTAAACATCACACCAACATAAACCCCTACCTGTGCTGGTAAATCTTGGGAGTTTTGGTTAGAAAGTAACTGCAAACGATTTAGTGTATAACCCGCATCCTCAAGAGCCATCCAGGCATGCTGCAAAAACAATCGTTCCTGAGGATCTGTGAATTTTGCCTCTAGCTGTGAAAAATTGAAAAATGAAGCGTCAAATTCATCTGCACCACTAATAAAACCGCCCCATTTACTATGGTGAAATCCTTCCTTATTACGATCCTGACTATAGTATTCTCTCCAATCCCAACGCTCCAAGGGGATCTCTGTAATACAGTCTCTCCCAGAGCGCAGGTTATTCCAATACTCTTCAATATTTATTGCATTAGGATAACGACCGCTGAGCCCAATAATTGCAATAGGTTCTTCATGGGTGGGTGAAAAAGATGAATTTTGTAAATTAATAGTTTGAGGCTGGCGACTAAAACGTCGAACTAAAGTTTTCTCACTCTTTGACTCTAAGGCGGAATTATGATTTATAGTATCTTTAATAGAATGAGTTTCATTTTCTAATGAAAACAATTTTACAAGTCTATCTCCGTAAGATTTTATGAAATATTCGCTTACATCGTGAATATTTCGATATTCAAAGAATATGGTTTTGGGTAATGATCCAAAAGTTTTTTCCAACTGATTGGTTAACTCCATTGCAGTTATAGAATCAATACCGTAAGTATCCAAAGATGCCTGCAGATCAATTTTATTAATGGGTATTTTTAATACTGATGAAAATTGAATACTTATAAAATTTTGAGTTTTTTCAATTAGACTTTCTGAAACCTCTTTACTATCTACTTTATCAACGTTTCCAATTTCTGCATTTGTACTTACTAAATATTCATTCTGTTTCATGCCAATCCAAGGCTCATTTTGAAAAACTGAATTTTCAAAAATAGTTCTACGCATTTTCGATAATTCACCAGTAATCCCCATAATCTGACTATAGGGTTGCATAATACTATGATTAAATATTCGCATTCCATCTGTACTTGACATCGGATGAATACCAGCACTTTCAAGCAAAATATTAATTTTGGCCTCATGGATTTTCATCCCTCCATCCTGCCATAATGGCCAATTGACAGACAAAGTTTTACCTTTTCGCACTCCACTATTTACAAGTTGATTACGATAAGCAGCAAATTGATCTATGAAGCCATTTGCAGTTGCATAATCGGCTTGACCAACATTACCCAACATTGTTGAGGTAGATGAGAACAACACCATAAAATCCAAATCAAGATCTCTAGTCGCTTCATCAAGATTTAAGGTACCAACTACTTTGGGTTCAAGTACACGGGTAAATTCTTCAGTTGTTTTTTTCAGAATAAAGTTATCGGCAATCATCCCAGCACTGTGAATAATACCGTTAAAT
Organism: Bacteroidales bacterium; assembly: GCA_013141385.1. NCBI lineage: Bacteria > Pseudomonadati > Bacteroidota > Bacteroidia > Bacteroidales > Bacteroidales bacterium. The sequence continues at coordinate 21,789 of JABFRB010000004.1, forward strand.
TGACCATGCTTTATATTAACTTCGGTAATAAATTGCTTTACCTGTTCTAAATTACTTAACTCTAACTGATGATAGTCAAGTCGGTTTGGGTTTTCGGATAGATTCTTAAGTATGGTGCTTTTTTTATCCTGCCACTGTTTCTCAGTTAGAATAGAACGCCCAGTTAAAATAATTTTGGCTTTACTAGTTTGACATAAAATTTCTCGGGCAAACAAGATTCCCAAGCCTCCCAAACCTCCGGTTATAATATAAACACCACAATCCTTGAAAACATTAGGTACTTCTCTTAGACTGAAATCCTGTTTTTCCTGTATTTCTCTCCACTGTATGACAAATCTATCGCCCTGTTCGTATTTAATGATAGCATCCTGCGGTTTATCTTTATTTTGTAATAGTTTACTAACTAGATCTTTTGATGTTGTGTTTGACTCTATAAAAATAAACTGACTGGAAATCAAAGGATTTTCAAGGTGAGCAGTTTTAAATAGTCCTGACAAGCCTGAGTATAAAAATTTTTCACGTTCACCAACTATAACTATCTGAATTAGTACTTTATTTGATGGCTTGCTTTTAAGCAAGGTTTGTAATAGTTCAAAACAGGCTAAAGCATATTCACCATAACGCTCTGCAATACTTTTTTGTAATGTAGCATGTAACGAAACAAAGCGGACATGCGTCATAAAATTCTGAAGTTCACTGATGTTTACAACAGGATGTTCACAAAAAATAACATAGTGATGTGCATCGTTTGAGTATTCTATCTTGGAAGGATTGTCGATAACAAGACTACTTGTAATTGAGCACGGTTCCCATATTGGAACTGCAAGCAGTAACCCAGTATTAGAATCAAGATTCTTTGTAATGCCTACTTTTGAACTGATTTCTCTGAAAGAAAAACCTCGCATTTGGACGCAAATATTGCCCTCAAAGTCGCATAAATCAATATCCAACCTTGTGATTTTATCTTCTGATTTATTTCCTTCGCTGTTTTCAACTGAGTACCGAACCCATGCAAACATTTCTTTAGTACAAGGGGAAATAATGCACAACGATTCCAAGGCAAAAGGAAGTAAAGGGCGTTGAACGAATTTGCTGCCCGCTATGCTATAGCCACTACCATCGAATCCGTTCAAATTATTTGTGTCGGCAAACAGTCCAATGGAAGATTGAATTGCACTATCCATCAAACTGGGGTGGAGTAAATAGTCATGATGTGAGTCTATCAAAGTAACCGGTAAACTCAATTGTGCAAACACCTGTTTATTACCTCTGTATATACTTGTTATTCCACGAAATGAAGTACCAAAATCAATCCCTACTTCGCTATAAATCGGATAGATATCTGAAGCGTCTAATTTACCATAAATCATTTGTTCACGGAGAGAAACCAAATCCAGTTTGCTTGACAATGTTTTATCAACGAACGTAATTTGACCCTGACCATGAATGGTTTCTTTCACCCTCTCTCCATCTGATTTTATGCTGAATATTTCATAGTCAATTTTTTCGCAATTGCTTTTTTCATTACTTGGATACAGAGCAATAGATATCTCGATGGAATCTTTAACTACAATTGGTTGTGCCCAAACCACGTTATGAAGTTCTATTACCTTTTTTCCACCTGCTGATTCATTTCGTGTTGTTGTTGCTTGAACAAAGGCCGCTCTAGCCATTTCCAAATACACAACGCCTGGAAGTACCTTCTGTCCCATCACCTTATGATCTCTAAGGAAAAATTCTTCGCCACTAAAGATTGAGGAATAACTCTGATGGTTTAGGTTGGATGAATTGGTATGAAGTAAGGGATGTATATTTATGCTTTTAGACGATATTGTTTTCGATTCATCAAGTTGATTTATCCAATATCTTTCTTTAGCAAAAGGGTATGCTGGCAGGTTTATGCGCTTCGGTTTAACTTCACCATAAAATTTATCCCACTCAAGTTCCAAGCCTTTTACCCATAAATCCAAAAGATTTGAAAATTTCCTTTCTTTAACCCACTTATTCACAGTTTCACGTAAATCAGTATCTGTTCTAAATAAAGTTAGTGAATCTTTACCTCGTTTTACCTGACCTTGATATCCATTCTCTAACCCTCCTCTATAGGCTTGTAATTTCTCACCTAATTCTTCTAAAGACGAAACAATGAACCCTAAACGTTCCTCCATCGCCTCTCTACCTACTTGTAAAGTGTAAGCCATCTGGGTCAAATCAATCGATGAATGTTCATTTTCTGATAAATAATCTATTAGATCACAGACTTTTTGTCTTAACTGCTCTTTTGTTTTTGCCGAAAAAGGAATGATAACAGAACTCTCGCTTACAGACGAAATTGGGGTTTGTCTATTTTCCACGGGAAGTACTTCTCTTATAACTAAATGAGCGTTAGTTCCGCTGTGTCCAAAAGAATTGAGCACTGCCATTCGCGGAAATCCATCGGTTGAGATCCATTCGGATTCTTGAATTGGAATAGAGAATGGAGAATCCTTGAATTCTATCAAGGGGTTGATCGTTTTAAAATTCAATAGTTTCGGAATTCGTTTATGCTGAATTGATAATAATACTTTAATCAGTCCAATAACTCCTGCTGCTGCTGCCGTATGACCAATGTGAGATTTTGCACTACCAACGGCACAATACTCTTGTTTCTGAGTAAATTTCTTGAAAACTCTCACAAGGGCATTTGCCTCTACAGGATCTCCAAGTTTTGTTCCTGTACCATGCGCTTCAACATAACTAATTTTTCCGGGATCAATTTGGTATTTACTGTAAACATTTAAGATCAACTCTTCCTGAGCTGCACCATTAGGAGCGGTAATTCCATTGCTTGCCCCATCCTGATTAATTCCAGATCCGCAGATCACACCATAAATGGAATCTCCTGAAGCAATAGCATCCTCTAAACGCTTTAAAACCAACATTCCAACTCCTTCCGAAATGATGGTTCCATCACCTGCGCTATCAAAGGTAAAACAGCGGCCGCTGGGAGAAAGCATTTCCACTTCGTCCAGACTAACCTGAACTGTGTGATCCATACATGCGTTAACACCACCAGCCAAAGCCAAATCCGTTTCCCTGTTTTTTAAACTTTCGCATGCCTGATGAATGGCAACAGCCGAAGAAGAGCAACCCGTATTGACAACAAAAGCAGGTCCATTCAGATTTAAAAAATACGATAACCGCGAAGCAACAATGGCATCTGAAGCACCTGTGAAACTTTTACCCATATATTTCACCGGCTCTGCCCCAATAAAGATACCTGTTTGCGAACCAGACAGGTTTCTTGGATTATAACCTGCATCTTCAATGGCTTTCCATCCTTCCTGCAAAACCAAACGCTGGTGGGGGCTCATAGACTCGGCTTCTCTAGGAGAAATATTAAAAAATAAAGGGTCAAAACAGTCGCGTTCAGAAAGAACTCCTCCCCATTTACAACGGGTTTTCCCTTGCTTTTTTTCCTTACTAAAATATTTCTCCTGATCAAAGTAATTAAAGGGAAGTTCCTCAACTCCATCAATTCCCATAATTAAGTTTCTCCAAAATTCCTTTACGTTTCCAGCTTTGGGGAATTGCCCTGAAACTCCAATAACAGCAATTTCTGTAGTTTTTATATTATTAGAACTTTGAATGCGACTAATGGTATCATGAACATTACTTAAAGTACGAACTTCTGGATTTTGAAAATTTTTGTTCGAGTTGTTTATATCATTTTGCTTAAAATCTTTCTCTGAATTCAATTTTGCATCAATTTGCCCACTATAAGCACTCATCACATGTCTACTCAGACGATTGAGTGAAGAGTAATCAAAGATAATAGCAGTGTTTAGCGAGATAGATAAGCGTTCATTAACCTGATTGATAAAATTAACTCCCAAGATAGAATCAACACCATAATCCGAGAAAGCAATATTTGGATCTATATTTTCTGGTGCAATTTTCAAAGTACTAGACAAACAACCAAGAATATTCGATTGAACGTATTCATACGGATCTTTCCGGGGGGTAAAATCTTTAGATTGAAGATGCTGAGCTCTAATTTTTTCTTTATTAATGGCTTGAACAGAAGACGAGAAAGATTGCTGTTTTTTTCTGCGAATTATTCCATCGCTTTGCGCTAAAATAATTTGCTGCCCTAGTTCATGTGCTTCTTCCGCAGGGAAAAATACTTGAGAAAAACCCTCCTCTTCTAAAACCCGTTGCCAACTTTCTGGAAATAGTCCAGGGCTATCGAGCATGCGAAGATCAGAATCTTCAAAAAGCCACCACCCATCTAATAATCCGAATGTCAAATGAGCAGCCAAAGATTGTATGCTAACCTCGTTAAGAATAAGGAGACCCTGACTACACAAAAGGGTTTTGGCGTTCTGCAAAGTATTTCGAATATTCTTTGTAGCATGCAATACATTGGAAGCAATCACTAAATCATAACTCGCGAGTTCAAAACCTTGCGACTCAACTGATTGTTCAATATCTAATAGTTGACACTCTAGATAAGGAGTTTTACTAGCAAAATTATCATGAGCATGTAAAAAAAATGCCTTAGAAATATCTGTGTAGCAGTATTTTTCAATAGCATTTTGATAATCACGCAATTTCTCAAAAATGATGGTAGATGTACTTCCTGTTCCAGCACCAATTTCCAAAATTCTCAACCGTGTTCGTGAATCCAACTCCAATCGCTTTTGCAAGTAGGCAACTACCGTATTAGCAACAATTTCATTATAGGTATCACCTTGAAGATTGTTTTTGTAAACTCCTTCAACTTTCTCTAGAGAAGATTTTGGGAATAGAACATCCGTTGCGGGAATTTGCCCCTGCAAAACCTCTGGTAATTTCTCCAAACAATCGTTTAAAAGCAGAACTAATGCTTTGTATTCAGGATTTTGACAATAATTATCCTTTTGAAGTCTCCAACTATTCCATACCGAGTCAAATTCTAATGGTAACCAGTCCTCAACAAAGTCACCTTTAATTCTAATCAACTTGTATTCTGATAGTATTCTCAAGCAAGCATTCCACCAAGGATAGTATTTATTTATAATTCCGCTTCGCACTCTAAGATCCAACAAGTTTAAAGGAATCTTAGAGGAGGAAGATTCCCACAAACGACGTAACTGAACAAATAGTAACTGAATGAGCCATTTATCCAAATCCATTCCTTTTTGTCTAAGCCGAAGGTTTGCAATTTTATCTGTGGGAATTTCGATTAATTTTTTGTAATCCTGAGAGAATGAGGGTGATTTACTCGTGAGCATAATAAATTCGTCTTGAGCAATATTCATTATAGAGGTAAGCACCTTAGACTGCCCAACACATAAAACTTGATGAATTCTGTTTTGCTGTAACTCATTCACAAATCGTTCAAAGCATGCAAATCCCTCCCAATCCTCCAAAACATCGATATTTTCAGTGCCTATTTCATTTGTTCGTTCCTTAAAAGAAGATTTCCAAATACCCCAGTTGATAATCCCAATAGGAAAATTTGTGTTTTTTTGCAGAGAACGAACAATACTATCCGAAAAAGTAATTCCACTAGTATATGCCGTGAAATCGGAAGCACCCAAAAATGAGTATGTTTGTCTGGATGAAAAATAGCACATGAAATCCAAGGATTCTTTTTTCAGCGCATTATAAAATGCCAAACTACCAAGTGTCTTAATATTTGAAGTAAACCTAAATTCCAATTCGCTGATTTGATCAATAGAATTGTCACTATTGGAAACCATTCCAGAAAAAATAGCTCCATGAATGTCTTCATATTTGTTTTTAACTTGCTCTATTGCCCTTTGCATTGATTCAGGACTAGTCAAATCTGCTTCAAAGTAGTCCAATCTTTCAGTAAACTCTTCGAATCGCTTTAAAGCTGTTTTTATCTTTTCAGATTCTTTGGAGCTTCTCCCAATCCATACAATGTTAGCATCATATTTTTTAATTAAGTTACTTGTTATTATCTGACCAATAGTTCCACTTCCACCAGCAATAAGATAAACCCCTCTATTCCTGAAAACAGGTAAATGGTTTGCTTCCCGCTTTAATTTAAAAAAAGTTTGTCGATACCGTTTGCCCGATTGAATTTTAAAAACCTCACCATTACCAGAAGGAGATTCTGTATAAATAGCATTAAATAATATCTCCTGATAGTTTACTTTTTCTAAATCCTTTGAGGATAAGTCAAGGTTTCTCACTTTAAATACATGGTTACCCTGTGCTAGTGAATAGGCAAAACCTGTACAACCTCCACCCCAGAAGCGCAAGGAATTACTTGATTTTTCAGCAATTGAATAATTATCGAGCGTAAGAATATATGAATCAATTTTTTCTCCAATCTTGTTGGTTTGTTTTAGATATTTGATAAATCGCAATAATTGAATTTCATTGTTTTCCTGACATTCTATAACTTTCTCCCATGTTATTAGTTGGGGCAACTGCTCATTCATGGCGAGAAAATAAAAAACTTCAACTTTATTTACATCCTGTAAACAATGCGAAAAGCATTCTGGATCATGAATATCACACAACCATTCTCCTTTAGAAATCTGTTTAGTTGTGTTTGCTAAACGAATAATTATTACACAACTATTTTCATTTTTTTGGTAAAAATTCTGAATTGTTTCCTCAAACTGAAACGCGGATCCATTACAAATAATTAGAACATTAGAGTGAGGAGTAGGAGGACTTTGAAGCAGATTCTCCTGCTCTTCCCACCTGCATAGATAAGTCAGCTTGTCCCATTGTTCTTCTTCGGTGAAAATAGAATTGCTGTTTGGGGGAAGTTTTGTAACTGTGTCTTGGTGGGATAATGAATTTTGAAGTTGATCTCCTGACTTTTCTTCTACAACATGAAGAAAATGATCTTCCTCTATCCAATACCGTTCCTTAGCAAAAGGGTAACCAGGTAAACTAACACGCATAGGTTTGTCATAACCATAAAATCTGCTCCAGTCGAAATCAAAGCCTTTAACCCATAAATTCAACAATTTCGCTAATTTTTTTTGAGATATCCATTGTTCAACAATGGTTACTTTCAAATCATCATCCTCGCTTATCAAACTCAAACCTTCCTTACTATGCTTGGTTAGATCTTGATAAACTCCATCTATATGCTCCTCATTCAGATAAGCTTGTAATTTTCTCGTCAATTGCTCTACGGAACTAACCATAAAACCTATACGTTCACTCATTGGTTCACGACCTACTTGTAATGTATAAGCCAACTCTATAAGATCGAGTGATTCTTTTCTGCTATGAAGAAAATTTAATAAATCAATAACTTTTTGCCTAAGCTGTTTAAGCGTTTTGGCTGAAAGTGGTATGGCAATCTCACTTCTTTGAATGAATTTTTTATCTTTTTCAATTTGCAATGCGCTCAAATCAACATATTCTTCAACAACTACATGTGCATTAGTACCACTGAAACCAAAAGAACTAACCGCAGCTTGTCGTTTCTTTCCATTCTTAGTTTCCCAATTCCGCAATTGAGTATTGATATAAAACGGAGTATCTTTCAAATCAATGTGTTCATTCAACTTTTCAAAATTGATAGTAGGGGGCAATTGCTTATTCTTTAAGGCTAAAAGCACCTTGATAAAACCCGATATTCCAGATGCAGAGAGGCAATGACCAATGTTACTTTTTATTGAGCCTAAAGCACAGAAACCCTTTTCATTTGTGTATTTCTTAAAGGATTCTTTTAGACCTTCAACCTCAATAGGGTCTCCCAATTTAGTGCCAGTTCCATGATTTTCAACGAGTTGAATATTGACTGGTTTAATTCGGAATTTTTCATAAATCTCTTGTTCCAATCGTGTTTGTGATTCAGGATTAGGAGCAGTAATTCCATTAGTTCTACCATCCTGATTTACACCCCAACCTTGGATGACTCCATAAATTCTATCATGATCCCTTTCTGCATCAACTAACCTCTTTAGCATCACAACCCCAACTGCTTCTCCAGGTACAAAGCCATTGGCTCTCTGATCAAAAGTGTAGCACTTCCCATCTGGCGATAGCATGCCTGCCTGCGAGGTCATTACATGCATTGAAGGACCTGCCATTACATAAACCCCTCCGGCCAATGCTAAGTCACTACTACCACTAACGAGACTATCGCATGCTGAGGCAAGGGCAACAAGGGACGAAGAGCAAGCTGTATCAATTGACAAGCAAGGTCCTTGCAGATTTAAGAAATAGGAAATACGTGCTGCTAGTATTGAGGTAGCACCTCCTATTAAATTTTGTGCGCTCCATTGATGCTTTTGTGATTGTTGATGATAGCCATTACTACTACATCCAACAAAAACACCACATTTGCTTCCAGAAAGATGTTTGGGGTTGTATCCAGCATCTTCAATGGAATGCCAACTGGTTTGCAAAAATAAGCGCTGCTGGGGATCCATTGATTCAGCCTCAATCGGTGATATATTAAAAAATAAAGGATCAAATAGATCGTATTCTTCCAAAAATCCCATCCATTTGCAATTCGTTTTTCCAGGCAACACAGCTCCTTGGCTGTAATACTCACTAAGATTCCATCGTTTTTGCGATACCTCACTGATACAATTTTTTCCTTGAGAAATATTCTGCCAAAACTCATCTAAATTCTTTGCTTGAGGAAACTGACCACTCACTCCAATTACAGCAATTGATTGTGATTGGTAGAAAGATAATGGTTCAGGTTGACTTTCAAAAGGTTGCTTTTGATGCTCTTTAAGTCTTGTTTTTTTAAATGAAACTAGTTTTTTTCCATTAGTCAGAATTTGTTGACTGGTTACTGGTTTTGCAATTTTAATTTTTTCATCTGTAACAATTAATTTTTGGAAACTATCATCTGTTTTCCGAATCTTATCAATTTCACTTTTAACATAATTACTGAACTGGCTTATAGTAGGATAATTATAAACCTTGGTAGCCTCAATCGATGTTTTATATTTTTCATTTATCTTACGCACCCAACTCACTCCTGCAATCGAGTCCAAACCCATATCAACAAATTGTTTATCCTCATCTATTTCCGATACTTGCATTTGTAATTCATCGGACAAGAACCCTTTTAGAGTTGATGAAATTTTGGATAGGTTCTCCGTTTCAGGGGATAAATCAACCTCGCCAGAATTCGCAATATTACCTGTTACAGCAGAAATCGATACAGATCTATTACCAAAATTTGGTTCAGGATTGAATTCCGTTCCGCTCTGATAAAAATGTTCTTGAATCAAATTTAGTGTTTCAACCTGCCCAACAAATGTTTTTTCGTGCATCAACAACTCAAGCTGATAAACCTCTTCCAAATGCTCTTGAAAGTATAGTGTCCACTGACGTTTTAAAGCAATAAGATTCTCTCTAGAATGAGTTGCAATTTGTTGAGCAAGAACCATTACAAATGAATCGATCTGATTTCTAGGCAACACACAAAACTTTTGGCCTTTTTCTTTTAATTCTCTACCAGAATATTCTCTTGCAGTAAAAAGAGTCTCCCTCGCCAAATCGTACCCTATTTTTTCTGGGAAAACAAGTGTGGCTCCGGCACCAGGGGTAAATCCATAATTCGTATATGGGCTTACATATTTACTTTCTTCGCTTAAAATAACAAAATCAGCAAACATTCCAAAAGACCATCCTGCACCAATGCCATGCCCTTGCATTGCAGCAATCACGGGAATTTTACAATCAAGAGCTACTTGAATAATTTTATTTTCGGTAAATTTAGCCTTACCTTCCTGAATAGCTATCAATGATTCCTTAGTACCTCCTGAAGCAAAATAATTTTCGTAACCTTTAATAATCACCACCTTGTAATTAGGTGCTCCGTTTATGTGCTCAAATACCTCTATCAATCCGTTTACAAGAGCCTCCGAAAACATATTCTTTGCTTCCCGATCCTCCATTTTAACTAATACAATTTCATCGGAATAAACAGTGGCTTTAATAACTTTTGATTTTAATGACAAAGAAACGACTCTTGAATTATTGTCAATCTCTTTTTCCATTTCACAATTCGCAATCTCAAATGAATCTTCAATCGCTTTTTCCCACAATTTTCTGAACTTCACTTGTTCTTGAAAATGTGCTACTCTCCTCTCTTTCCACGATAATAAAGAAGGGCTACTAACAACTAATTCATTAACTAAATGATTAAGATGTCGAGCCAAATGTATTTTTAACTGACGTAGCGTTTCTTGTGGTTTTTCAGAAAGATTTCTAGCAAGATTTTGTGCGAAATCCTCAACCTTTTCTTTGGAAAGAATGGGGCAAGTCCATCCTTTCTCTTGGAGTTGCAAACCAGTCAATCCATTATTTGATGACAAAGAATCTTTAGATAAAGACAATATTTCCTTTGCATGAGTTTCACCGAATCGCTCTTTAAAAAGAAATTCAAGTTGCTTATTAATAATTACTTCCTGTTCCAAATCTGAATCAGAAATTGTAAAACCATAATTGCTTTCTTGGTTACAAATCATGAAATCACACAGTGCCCCTACAAGAAAACCAGCCCCTAAGGCATCACCACTCATTACAGCAATAACTGGATAAGGAAAAGAAATAATGGATTGATATAAGTTTTGCTGACGTGTCTCTTTAAGCGCTTCTGTTAATTCGTTTTTCCTTCCCCTCAAAAAACTTTTCTTTGTCCCTTTTAATATTAAGACCTTAAAATCCGTTATGTGTTTTGCTCTATCAAGCACATCACACAATTCATCAACTAAAACTTTGGAAAGGGTATTATTGCTCTCATCCGAAACTATTTGAAGAGAAAAAATGCCATTTCCAAAATTGAATAAACTAACATGAGAAAATGTAATTAATAAATTAGGGGAAGTAGACCATTCATAATCATCATTTAAAGGTGTATCAACCAGTTTAATAGAGGTGATAGGTTTAGAGAGTTCATGCTCAATTGTTTTCATCACATGAGCATCTGGAAATTTTAATGAAATGTTAGTGGGTTTATTTAACGTATCTGGATAAGAAATCTTCATATGTTTTTCACTCACCTTTGCTTTGATATTATGCGACTCTACACGGAATGAAACTTCGCGCATAATCATACATATTTTCCCTAGTTTATCACACAGATCGATATCAAGAAGAAGGGAATTATCATCGGGTGAAAAAGAAAAAACATTTCCCTTTGAATAGCGAACCAAGGCGAACATCTCTTTTGGACAAGGATGAATGACCTTCAACGAATTTAGGCTTGAAAGTACTGGCCTAAATGGAATCTGTATTGAATTCCCGAGGGTATTCTTGCAAAAAAGAAGTGCAGTTTGTAATGCACATTCAATTAAATTGGGATGTAATATGTAATCCTCATGTGTAGCAACAAGAATATCGGATATTAGCAAATGTGCGAGAGTTTGAGTTTTGCCATGGTAAAGAGAATTTATTCCCTGATAATTCGAGTCGTAGTTAAAACCCATTTCGGATAACTGGGAATATAGGTTTGCCTTTTCGTTGGTGATTGAATCTTTCTCATTCTTAATTTCTCCTTTAAGTTTCTCTAAATCAAAATGAGGCATAATCGAATGAGAACAAAAGATTGCTTGTCCCTGACAATGAATAACCTCCCCAAATGAGTCTTTAAGATCATTATGCTTTGTAGAACTACAAATTTCAAAATCAATTTGCTCTTTGTCTTCTTCAAACAAGGTAATGGATACCGCGTTGTTTAAATCTCCCTCTTTTGCAACTTCAGAAATTACAATTGGATCACCCCAAACGATGTTGCGCAACTCTACGACTTTTAAATCAGCGTTAGAATTTTTCTTACCTATTGACATTGCATTTATAAATGCAACTCTCGCCATTTCCAAACACGCTGTTGCAGGCAAGATTTTTGATCCATTTACATGGTCAACATTAATAAAAATCTCTTCTCCTGAAAAACAAGATGCATAACTAATTTCGGCAAGGTCTGAAGTATTACGTTGTACTAACGGATGAATTACATCAACCTTCTTTTTTTCTTCAACAACTTTAATTTTTTCTATTTTTTTATCAATCTCAACCCAGTACCGCTCCTTAGCAAAAGGGTAAGTGGGTAGGCTAATAAGCTGCGGTTTAGTCTCGTCATAAAGTTTATTCCAATCAAACTCTATTCCTTGAACCCATGCACAGAGTATCTTATCATATTCAACATCTAAAATTTCTGATCCTATGATTCCTTGTAAATCGCCATTGATTATTAAAGTTTCATTCTCATCCTTGATATTATTTATCTCTCCTTTTACCTTACCTCTGAAGAATCCTGATATATTATTATGTCCATTGGCAAAATCGCACAACTTTTCTACAAGCTCTTTCACAGAAAACACAAGTAATGCCATTCGCTCCTCCATGGCCTCCCTTCCAACTTGCAATGTATAAGCAATGTCAACTAGGTTTTTATCTGTTATTTGGTTCTCTTGAATATAGGCAATGAGACGGATAGCCTGCTCCTTTAGCCTATCTGCATTTTTTGCGGATAATACTATAATTACTCGAACTGAAGAATTCGAATAAATTCTGGACTGTTCCAAATTTCTAGGAATGAATTCCTCCATCACCACATGAGCATATGCTCCAGAGAAACCAAAAGAACTTATACTAGCACGTCTGGGTATTCCGTGAAGAGTTTTCCATTCCTCAACCTCGCTATTGATATAAAAGGGTGATTTATCAATTTGAATAAGAGGATTAAGGGTTTGGAAGAAGGGCATAACAGGTATTTTTTTGTACTTCATTTGTAAAATGACTTTTAGAACCCCTGCAATTCCAGCTGCACCCTCAGCATGACCTATATGAGCCTTGGCAGATCCAATAGCACAAAACTGCTCCTTACCGGTAAATCGTTTAAATGCCTTTTTAAGGCTATTAATTTCCACAGGATCTCCTAGTTTAGTTCCTGTACCATGTGCTTCAATATAACTTAATGTGCTTGGATCTATTTGTGCATTCTCCCATGCCTTCAGAATCACATTCTCCTCTCCCACAACGCTTGGTGCAGTCAATGACGGAGTATATCCTCCATGTAATGCAGCAGATCCTTTAATAACCGCATGTATTTGATCCCCATCCTTTATTGCTTTTTCCAACGGTTTCAGTAAAATGCTCGCAATTCCCTCACCTGGAACATAACCATCTGCTGCCGCATCAAAGGAATGACAGCGTCCCGTTGAAGATAAAACTCCGATACTGGATGAGTATCGATAATGCATTGAAGATAAGATCAAATTGGCTCCGCCAACAAAAGCTAAACTGCATTCGCCTTTTCTTAAGGCATTGCAGGCATAATGTAAAGCAACCAACGATGAAGAACATGCAGTGTCGAATGTCAAGCTTGGGCCTTTAAAATCAAAATAAAAAGAAATACGATTGGGAATTACGGTTGCAGCATTGCCAGAACCCACATAGGGATCTACTGGGAGATTTAACTCAGTCATTCTCTGATTGTAATCATACCAACAGACCCCTATAAAAACTCCAGTGTCAGTTCCTCTTAACCGATTAATATATCCAGCATCTTCAGCACAGGCATATATGCTTTGCAAAAGCAAACGATTCTGAGGATCCATCCATTTTGCTTCTCGAGGCGATATACGAAAAAAATTTGCATCGAATTTATCCACATCGTTAATGAAACTTCCCCATTTGCAATAAGTCTTATCAAGAGTCCTAGGATTTGCATCAAACCAAGGACGATAGTCCCAATGATCCATTGGAATTTCTCTGATTAAATCTTTTTTTGTGACGAGATCATTCCAAAATTGATCTAGATTTTGCGACCCTGCAAACGTGCCATGCATACCAATAATGGCAATATCCCCTTCACCAAATTTTTCCGATACATCATTTATTACAGAATGTGGATTTGAAGCAAATTTTGTTTTGGTCGAAAATTCATCGGTTTGGATCACTTTACTAATGGTTTCAGAACTAATTGATTCTGAAGCAATTTTTTGAGAGTAATTTCCAAAAAACTTGTTCATCAAGTCATGATGTTCTTTGGAAAAAAATTCGGTAAGCTCATTTATATTGGGATATTCAAAAAATAGACTCTGGCCAAATTCAATACCCGTTTCTTTTTCAATCTCATGAGCCAAAGCGACAAGATGAGAGGAATCCAGCCCGAATTCCATCAGATTAGCATTACTGCTTAACCGTTTTGATGCCCCTGGTAAATATTTTTCCAACTTTTGCATCAAGTATTTCTGTATTTTTCGAGCCATATTCCCAGAATCAGCAAATTTTTCGACATCATTGTCAACCGGGGCTGACATAACCTCTGGTGGGTTCTCTGTCAATCCTGATTGCGGGAGTGGTTTTACCGATACCTGTGCACTACGGATTCTTTTCATGGAGCATTCCGAAAAATGAGCGACTACCTGAGAATCATCGTCTATAATATCTGCGTTAAAAAGGATCATCTCGCCGGAATTTTTTACAAGATTTATGGATATCCAGCATTGCTCCAACTTCTTCTTTTTATGAAAAAAAATATCCTTAATTCCAAAAGGCAGAAACCAGGTATAATTATCCCGACCTATCAAAGGCATAGCAGCCAAGAAAGTGCTTTGGATGATTAACGGGTGTAGTGCGTATTTGTGATTTTCTTCCTGACTTGTGGCTTGCGAGAGAGCGATCCGTGCGAGTGTCCGGTCGTTCCCCTGGTAAAGACCAACAAGAGTCCTGTAACTGTTCCCCAGATTGACCACTATATCGCTGGAATAACAATATGTATAGATGTAATCAAAATCATGTACTTCTTTCAGATCCTTTTGCAGAAATGTTAAATCTGTTTCCTTATTTTCAAACCGAACCTTTTGCAAACTTCCGGTCGCAGCCTTATTCCATGCTGTATTTTTATCATATCGGTACAGGGCTTGAAAATCTGTTTTCAGTTCTTCTTGAACTGGTTCTATTAGCACTTCTATTTTCTGATCTTTTTTTAACTCCACAGGTTTGACGAAATTGAGCTGATGAAGATGGACGTATATTTCCTCCTTAAAAATTTCAAAAAAGGCATTGATGGCCAGGCTTCCATAAGTTACCCCGATGAGTACTTGCACATCATTTATGGTATGATCTTTAAGAAAAGGTTCATCATAGGAATAAATCTCCGTAGTTAAAGGTGTTTTTTTTAATAATCTTATTTCATTAATAGCTTCACCTACGGTCATCTCTCTGTTCTTTACTCTTTCAAGTATGGAATCGTATTCTGTAAAGTTCATTGTTTTCTCCTCCTGTTTTCAGTGTTGCAAAACCTTAGAAATTTTTATTTATTGTTTGATATAACTCACAGGCTCTTTATCATGTCTTGATACTCATCGTTATATCCTAAAATACAGCATCCTATATGTTTATAAGCCCCGCCCATCTTCGAATCTTGATCTATAAATATTCTCAAAAAAAACAAACAATTTTTTTTCACTCGTGTAATAATAAATTTTATAATCTGAGTTAGTTCTGAAAAAATAATAATACGCTTATTTACAGCTACACAAATTTTTTGATCGGTATTGGATGATTGGAACTTATGCGAAGCAGAACTCAACGAAGTTAATAATGGATTTATGAGGTTCTTTCTAACTTGTTTCTTAATTTCACGAAATAGATCAAGTTTTCATCAAAAAAAACAACTATTGTGTTCTTGTAACAATACAATTTGAAAATGTAAAAATCCTACGTCAGAGTCTCAATCATTTAAAGGATACAATCATATATCATGAAGTTTCACTTCAGGGTTATTTGTAACTTGTGTTAATATACGACTGAAAGATTGCATAATATCCGATAGAACTTCTTGCTTAAGTCGCCCCCCATAAATATAAAGTACTGCTTCTTTATTCTCATTCCGTGTCAAACAAAAAGTAGGCATGGCACTCTCCGCATTATCCCCATTACCCTCAAAGACTTTAAACGGAACAACAAGTTCATAATCACCAATGGAACTTACGGAGATATTTCCTTGCTTTTTAATTTCATCATCACCGTAAAACCTTGGTAAAATATTTACAAAAGGGGGTAATAATGCTCTGGTTTCCTTCCCATTTAAAAAGGCAGGTAAACTTGCAAAAGTTGCTGTCAAATAATCCTTCATATTCTCTGGACAAAGCCAAGCAGATTTCCACCTAAGATGCATACTTCCCCCAATAATGGTTGCCAACATTTTATAAAACCACCCTTTCCATCCAACTAAATTAGCACGAAGAGCATTGTTATAAGGAATAATTGCTGGGCAATTCAGATGATCTAAAGATTCTAAAACCGACTCCCTAACCTGCAACATAAGTTGTTGAAAAGAGTAATCGGGGTTAATTTGAGTTCGAATAGGGAACATGCTTGCGCTATTCCTTATGCTCTGTTCCTTGGATGCAACTGGTTTCATTGTGGACATTAAAAACGTGATATCATGAGACTTGGTCATTGAATACATCAAAGAAATTGATATACTAAGCATTCCCATTCCAAATGAGCATGAATTATCACTACATATTTGGTTTATTTTCTTTAATAGTTCTTCTGGAATTGTAGCTATTTCAAAAACTTTTTTCCCAGTCGGTTTTTCTCCTGTAAGAAATGATGTTTTAGGTAATCTTAAAAGTTCTGCTCCTTTTAATTTCTTCTTCCAATATTCCACATCTTTTTGAAAAATCGAAATATGATCAGAACTTCGCTCTATACAAATTTCATCAACAAGTCTTTTCTTTGCAGTATTAGAATAATAGTAAGTTCCATCCAACTGATTTTGATAAGTTTCGAAAAGATTTGCTACAAATTGTGTTAAGGCACTTGCATCACAAATTGAATGAGGTAAAGAAATAAAAAGTTGATGCTGTTTTTCGGTTATTTTTGCTAACACTAAACGAATAAGTGGAGTTTCTGAAAAGTTAAAGTTGCCATGAAGCTCTTTTTCAACTAACTGCAACCACTGTTCTTTAAAATTGTCTTTATCGAGATCGATTAAATCAATAATTCGTACGGCATAAGGCTTGATCAAAGTTTTTTTCTGCATTGGAATTTTATTCGAAAAGGAATACCATATAGCCTCATGCTTCATAATCAATTCATTAATGGCATTTTGAAAATGATGGTAGTTTAACTCCCCATCAATTATAAAAACGTCTGAGATATTATAAGTTTGTTTACTAAACTTCCAAAATAGCCAAAACCCTAACTGCTCAAAACTCAAAGGGATGAGATCTTTTTTTTGAATATTTAAAACTAAAGAATCACTTTTTTCTTTCGTCTGAAAATTGCTATGCCTTTTTTCAATCAAAACAGCAAGGCGATCTATTGTTGGATAATCAAAAATATCTTTTACAAACATGTTAATTGCCAACTTATCCTGAATTAGAAAAACAATATTCGTAGCAATAATGGAATTCCCTCCCAAACTAAAGAAATTTTCTTCAATGCCAATACTATCTAACTTAAAGGCATCACACCATATTTTAATTAGTTTTTCTTCTGTTAAAGTTTTAAAAACTACAAAATCATGTTTCAAATTTGTCCCTGTACTTTTAGGCAATGGTAGTGCATTATAATCAATTTTTTTATTAGGTGTAAGTGGAAAACTTTCCATTTTTGTAAAATATGAAGGAATCATATAATCCGGTAATTTCTTGGCAAGTTGTTCGCGTACATCTTTAATATTTAGGTGCGAACCATCATCGGAAACATAATAAACTACTAAGCGTTTATCCCCAGAACCAAACTCCTTAGCACTTACAATTGTTTCTTTTAGACCGGTAACTTCTTTTAGGACAAAGTTTATTTCACTCAATTCAATGCGAAAACCACGAATTTTAATTTGATGATCACTCCGACCTAAAAAATTAATTAATCCGTCAGAACTCAAAGAAACTACATCTCCTGTTTTATAAATCCTTTCATTCCTATTAAAAGGGTTTTGGATAAAAACTTGGCTGGTCAAATCTTCTCTTCCTAGGTAACCTGAAGAAAGTCCATCACCACCAATATACAGTTCTCCAGGCTGGTCAAAAGGAAGCATCTCCATGCTCTCTGATAAAATGTAAATTTGTGTATTAGAAATAGGTATGCCAATTGGAACTAATTTTCCATTAGAATAAATGTCTGCGACTGATGGAACTCTATACCCTGTTGAATAAACAGTAGTTTCAGTTGGACCATAAAAGTTCCAAAATCCCGAACTCCTTACAAACAATTCTTTCGCCAAATCAGTTTCCAGAGCTTCTCCTCCAGAAATTATTTTGAGTTTATAATCTGTAGTCCACCCTGCCGACAGCAAAAGTCTCCATGTAACCGGAGTAGCTTGCATGAATGTTGCTTTCATCTTAACTAGAAGTTCCAATAGAACTTTCCCATCTTGACTATCCTCTTTGGTCACTAAACCAATTTTTGCACCCGACAATAAAGCCGCAAAAACATCAATCATTGAAATATCAAACGAAATAGGAATCACGGCTGCAATAGTTTCTCTATTATCGATTGAGCACTCTTTTATCATGTGAAACAAAGTGTTAATCAAAGAAGCGTGAGTAATACAAATACCTTTAGGTCTACCTGTTGAACCAGAGGTATAAATTGTATAAAGAATTTCACTCGATTTCAAGGGAATTGCAAATACGGGATTTTTTATAGATGACTGCGAAATTTTTTCTTTCTCCCTGTCCACATTTATTACTGACACACTAGTTAAATGAAGGAATGCCATACTGGGTTCATGAACTAGTATACTATCCATGTTGGAATCTTCAATTATATATTGAATACGATCTTTCGGATAACTTGGATCTAGAGGAACAAAACTAGCTCCCGTTTTCACCACAGCTAATAATCCTACTAATAGTTCAACAGATCTCTCAAAAAAGACGCCTATAAACTTGCCAGGCTTTACTCCAGATAATATTAAGTAATGAGCCAATTGATTCGCCTGTTCATTCAAGTCTTGAAAGGTAAGCACCCTCCCCTGACATTCTATCGCAATCGATTGAGGTTTTTTTTGGATTTGCTCTTCAATCAATTGAATAAGATTTTTCTCCTTAGGATAAGACGCATTTGTTTGATTAATTTTCATAAAAATTCTTTGAACTTCCGTTAATTGGAAGGAATCTTTTTCAAAACTTGTTTCCATAACTATTATCCTTAATGTTTTATTGAAATTGTATTGTTTTTAAAACCCTTATGTTTTTAGCCTGATCATTTTGGCATGAAAACACTTCTATATAAGCTGCAAGGACAACTATAATAAAAAATGTGTGTCTCACAATAATTTTGGTGTCACCCTCGATTATTTCTCTATTCTTTACTTTTACAAGTATCGAATATTATTCTACATATTTCATTTATTTTAATGATACAATTCCTACCTGATTTAATCTTGATCGCATATTGTTATCTTTTAGAATCCAGTATCTCGAAGTGTTCAAAAACTTCATTCTTTGACAACTCTCCCTTTGATAATTTTTCTAGAATATTACGATAGGATTCCTCGTCGAACTCGGTAGTTCTTGAATTATCTGTAGATGATTTAATACTCTGAAAATCAAAATTTTTGAAATGATCAAAAGCATATTTAGGAAGATCTAACCATTGAGTTCCAGTGTATTCATAAATTGACCTAAAATCAATTGTTTCTCCTTCAATCCAGTACTGTGCTATTTGTTTGTAATCCTTGTTCAGTAAGGATTGTTGAATGGCTGTAGGATCTGTGGAATTTTCAGTCAACTTTACATTTGAAAGAGAAGAAAAAAATCCCCCTTCAATAGGGTGACTCATCTGGGTTTTGATCAATTCATCCAGTTTTTGCAATAACTCATCAATTGACGAAACGACAAACGCAGCTCTGAATTCCAGATTATGATTTATTTTAAATAACGACAAGGCCAAATCATAAATATCTGTTTCGATATTTTTTTCCAAATTACTCTGCAAAAAGTCCTTTATCTTATCCAGATATCTTATCAAACTCCATTTTGTTTTAGCGGAGAACAGAATGAGTGTTTCTCCATACAAATCCCCACTTTTCCTTCTAAAGAAATTTTGTTCTATGGGTTCTTCAATAATAACACTAGCATAGGCTCCACCCGCACCAAAAGAGTTAATCATGCTTCGACGGGGCAGATTTTTCGCATCTTTATCATCCTTGAAGGTATTTGAATCCCAAGGTGTTATAGTTTTCTGGAGATAAAAGGCTGATCCTTCTAATTTGATATTAGGATTTTGAGGCTGGGCATTGATGGTTGGTACTAGGGTTTTATATTTAAGTTGTAAAAGAACTTTGCAAAGTTGTGATATCCCTGATGCCGCTTCCAAATGTCCTAAATTGGATTTTACAGAACCAAGTGCGCAAAATTGTTTTTTTCCGGTGTACCGAGCAAAGGCGTTTTTCAAAGCGTTCACTTCAATAAGATCGCCTAACGGCGAACCATTGGCTGCAGATTCAACATAACCAATGGTCTCAATATCGATCCCTGACCGATCAATGGCGTTCGTGATTAAATCGGCTTGCTGTTTAGGATCGGGAGCAGTGAACATCTGCCGTCCACCACTATGATTAATAAAACTTCCTTTAATCACCGCATAAATCCGGTCGCAGTCCTCAATGGCTTTAGATAGAGGTTTTAGCAGCACAGTGCCCACACCTTCTCCTGGAATATATCCGTCCCCAATGCCAAAACTCATACTCCTATCTTCTTTCCCCAAAAAATGAGCCTGTTCCAGCGCAGCGTATTTGGATGGATCCAATGTCAAATTAACTCCGCCAGCTAGTGCCATAGAACAGGTCTGTTGCTGAAGGCTCTCACAGGCAAGATGAAGAGCTATCATTGAACTGGAGCAGGCCGAATTAACTGCCATGCTCGGCCCGGTAAGATTAAAAAAATGGGAGGTACGATTAGCCGTATTCCATTCCGTTCCATTTGTGCTCAGTATTGCCTTTTCCGATGAAGGTATATTCCAAGAATACTGGTTGTACATTGTTCCGACAAAGACTCCTACTCCTTTCTGATATCTGTCCTGCAGCTCATTCAACCGATCTTTGGAATATCCTGCATCCTCAAAAGTTTCCCAAACAATTTCCAGAAACATACGGGTCTCAGGTGTTAGTTCCAAAACCCTATCCTCTGCAACTTCAAATAATTGATGATCGAATTTATTTATATTTTTCAGAAACCCACCATAATATTTTTTTTCGGAAGAGTAAAATTCATTCTTTGATAAAGATCTCAGTAGGGAATTATTCCATCGACTTGTATCTGCCTGAGTAATACAATTGTGTCCGGCTTTTAAATGCTCCCAGAGTTCTTCCAAAGTATCTGAAAGCGGATACCTACCACTCATGCCGATTATTGCAATAGGATCAGAGTCATGCTTTGCCAATGTTAAATCCATTGTTTTTGAAACTCCAAAACGATGTTTTGAATTTGTTCTCAATGGCAGAGAATCTAATAAAGGTAGTTTCTTCTTTTTCGAACTTTCATTATTGTTATTTACAATACTTGTATTTTTCTCGCTGAACCATTCCTGAATTTCATCTGTATGATTCTCCTCTAAGTATCGAACCAATTCA
Organism: Bacteroidales bacterium; assembly: GCA_013141385.1. Lineage (NCBI taxonomy): Bacteria > Pseudomonadati > Bacteroidota > Bacteroidia > Bacteroidales > Bacteroidales bacterium. The sequence goes on from JABFRB010000004.1 coordinate 43,318, forward strand.
TGCATATTGCTGTATTCATACAATAATGTTTTTGGAAGTTCACCAGCAATTTTCTCCAACTTTTTGATGATGCTCATCTGCATCAAAGAGTCAATACCATATTTAACAAAAGGCGTTTCCGGCTTTATTTTTTCGGAATCAAGTTTGATCTCATGTGATATGATCTCTCTCACGCAGAACAGAATATCTTCTTTCTCACTAACAGAATTGAATGAATTCTTTATTATTTTCGGAGAGCTATCCTCAAACAGTAACTTTATTTGACGGACATCTCCTTCTGCAACAAGTACCTGCCCTGCTCCTGAATCCAAACTCTTATACAGGGCATCAATACCGTTTGCTGTCTGTAAGGAAGTCATGCCACTCGACTGTTTCATCAAATTTTCGTCTTCAAGACTCATATTCATTCCCCCATCCTTCCAAAGAGGCCAGTTGATTGACAAAGTTTTTCCCCAGCGCTTATTATCTAATACTAGGTTATTCCGATATTCAGCATAAGCGTCCATGAAAGCATTGGCAGCTGCATAATCTGATTGACCAACATTTCCTGCAAAACCTGAAAGCGATGAAAAGAGAACAAAAAGATCAAGTTGAATTAACTTAGTAGTTTCATCTAGATTAACTAAGCCAGATACTTTCGGTAATAAAACATCTTTGAATTCTTCAACAGTTTTTTTGATAATAAAATTGTCGTGAATAATTCCTGCGGCATGAATAATTCCATTGAGGTTACCAATATCAGTTTGAATGCTTTTGATTAAATCGTCTACCTCTTTTTTAGAAGATATATCCACTCGTTTATAAACTATCCTAGCACCCGCATTTTCCAAATCCTTAAGTTTGGAATCTTTTTCTGAACTTAGTTCCGATCTCCCAACTAAGACTATTGTTGCTTTCTTAATCTTTTCAACAATCTCTTGTGCAAATAGTAGACCCAAACCACCTGCTCCACCTGTAATAAGGTATATTCCGTTCTCTTTCCAAGGAAAGCGGATTTCCTTTTCTGGAATATTTATTTCTCTTACATCTTGGACAAATCGTCGACGTTTGACATCATCATTCGAATAACGTATTCGGGCAGAGTGGGGTATTGAAATACTTTCCCTCAGTATTTCTATTATCTCTTCGGTAGTTTTACCAAAACCAATTTCTATCACTTGCCCCACAATCAAAGGATTCTCTTTTTGTGCTGTCTTCAATATTCCAGATAATCCAGATAAAAGAAGACTTGCTTCATTTTCTGCTACTATTATCTGAATAAATGCTTTTCCTTTGAACTTAGAAATCAGGATGTTCCTAATTTCAGTAAAGATTTTAATGCAACACTCTTCATAATACTTATCGATGGAGGTATCATCAATTTTAAATGAAAGGCATCGGACTCCTTTCATAGTTTTTTCAATCATCTCCTGTAGACCTGACAAAACATTGTCATCCTTAATGAGAATCAACAAATGCTGTTCATATACAAAAGATGTTTTTTCCTGAACGTCTATTTCTCGCCAATAAGGTTCCATCAGAAGTACCCCATCCGATACAGGAGAATTCAACGAATCATAATTATTATCTTGTGATCGCGCTGTAAAACCTCTCATACAAATGCAAACGCTACCCTCTTCATCAGCAATATCAATATCAAGTTTAATTACTGCATCATCTGAATTGCTTCCCATTGCATATTTGATGTGCGCCCACATCTTTGGAGTGCAACGGTTATACACCTCCATAGATTCAAGTGCAAATGGCAGCATTGGTTTTGCCTGTAAATTTTCAATTATGCCCAAAGAACCATCCATATTGTGCTGTTCTTTCGCTAAAAATTCTGATAATCCAGCAAATAACCCTAATGAAGTTTGTAGGGCAGAATCTAACATGCTCGGATGTAAGACATACTGATCTAGTGTGCTAGAAACAGAGGTTGGAATTGACAAAGAAGCAAGAACTTGATTCATTCCTATATAAACAGCATCGATTCCCTTGTGGCTAGATCCATAGTTTATGCCCATTGAGGAAAACATCTTGTAGTATTGGACAGGCATTACCTTCTGTTGACTACACTGCTCTTTAATTGTAGCAAGATCTAAACTAGGTATTTCTCCTCTTTTAATAAATTGTATAACTCCTTGAGAGTGCACAACTTGCTCGTTATCAACTATCTGCCTAAAAATATCATATATGATATCACCTTTATCATTAGGACTTAAAGTAATTTGAACATCGATAGGTTCTATATCAGATATAAGAGGTTGAATCCATGAGATGTTCTTAAATCTCATCATCCTATTTTCATCATGCAAATCATTAGTTGAAGTTTCGACAGCTTTACGAGCCATCTCGAGATATACAACCCCTGGTAAGGTTTTATTCCCGTTGATGACATGATCTGTAAGAAAAAATTCTCTACCAGTCAACATTGTGCTGAAACGCTGCACTGAAAAAGTTGATGTATTTCTTAACTGTAAATCACAGCCAATAGCTCCTGTGGGTGATGAGAGCGAAGAATAGGTTGCGATTGATCCAAGGGTCATTTTTTCCCTGTCCAACTCAATCCAATATCGCTCTCTGGCAAACGGGTAACCTGGCAAACTAATACGTTGAGGTTTTAAATCAATATCAGTTTTCTCATATAGTTTATTCCAATCTAATTCCAATCCTGCCACCCACAAATCGAGGATCCTGCTGTATTTCTTTTCAATAATCCATTTATTAACCGTTTCTTTTAAATCCTCATCTTTATCGAAGAGAGCTAGGACATTCTTATCATTTTTACCATGTCCTTGATAAGTATATTCCTGATGTTTGTCGTTAATATAAGCCTCAAGTTTTTCTGTTAATTGATCAACTGAATTCACAAGAAGACCAAGGCGTTCCTCCATTGATTCTCTACCCACTTGCAGAGTATAGGCTATATTCCTTAAAAAAAGATGAGGTTTACGAAAATAGCAAGGTATATTTTCTTGTTCTTCCTTTTCAAAATTCTGTTTTTCAACAAAACATGTATGGTGAAGAAAGGCCAATAAATCTTTAACTTTTTGTTGTAATTGCTCTTTCGTTCGAGCAGATAATGGAATAATGACATCTATTTGTTCATTTAAATCATCCGAAACAACAAGTCCTTTTGCTTCACTCAAGGTAAATGGAGATATATACTCCTGCACTATGATATGTGCATTTGCTCCTCCTGCACCAAATGATGAGACACCCGCTGTACGCGGTATCTCTTCTTTCATTCCATCTATAATGCGCGATAATCGATGCCACTTTTCTAAATTTTTCTGAACTTTAAACGGTGTTTGACTAAAATTTATTTCAGGGTTAGATACCTCAGAATGAAGTGAAGGTACAAGTTGCTTGTACTTCATTTGCAGCAATACTTTGGTCAGTCCTGCTGCACCTGCAGCCGACTCACAATGCCCAATATTCGATTTAACTGAACCTAAGGCACAAAATTGCTTTTCAATATTGGCATTATCACAATTCTCCTTGAAAGCACGAGTTAGCCCTGCAACTTCAATAGGATCACCTAGAGCAGTACCTGTACCATGTGCCTCTATATAACTCAATTGCTCTGCCGAGATGCGAGCACGTTCCAATGCTTTGGATACCACTGCCGATTGAACTCTGGGATTGGGTACTGTATAACCGTTAGTTTTTCCTCCTGCATTAACTGCACTCCCTTTGATAATACCATAAATATGATCTCCGTCCTTTTCGGCCTTACTTAATGGTTTTAAAACAAAAACACCCACTCCTTCAGCATCAATAAAACCATCCGCCTTTTCTCCAAACGCTTTGCATTGATTACCTTCTGATAGCATCGTCATTTCGGTCAATCCTGAAAAATGGATAGGATCAATAATCAGGTTTACTCCGCCAACTATAGCACATTCGCTTAATCCGCAGTACATACTTTCTAAAGCCGTGTGTATGGCTGTTAAAGATGAAGAGCAAGCACTGTCTATCGCCATTGAAGGGCCTTGAAAATTCAAACAGTAGGAAACTCTATTGGCAATAGAATAAAAAGCGGGCTGTTGTCCGTATCTAGAATTCATTACTCCAACAAACACCCCAATTTTACTAATATCACCCAAACTCTCGGGGGTATAGCCAGCATCCTCTATAGCATGGTAACATGTTTCTAGAAATAGCCGCTCCTGAGGATCCATTCGTTCCGCTTCTTTTGGGGAGATACTAAAAAACAACGGATCAAATTTGTCAATGTCTTCAATGAAGCCTCCCCATCGGGTATATATTTTTCCAGATTTTCCTTTTTCAGCATCATAGTAATCTTCCCAATTCCATCGATCTTTAGGAACTTCCGAAATACAATTAATTCCTTTAACCAGATTATCCCAAAATTCATTCAGATTTTTCGATTGAGGATATCGCCCACTAAGACCTATAATTGCCACGTCAAAAACTGAGAGATTATAACTAGAAGTTGGAGTTGTACGAATTGGCTGAGGAGATATTCTGCTAGGAATGCGGTTTGACCAATTTTTAGATATAACTTTTTCATCTTTAGAGGTGAGAACCTTCTCTGACAATCGCTGTTCAGGTACATCAATAGATATTATTCCCTTTAAAGTTTCCAAGTTGTTCTCTAAAAAATAATCCACTAACCCATTAATTGTTGGTATTTCAAAAAACAGGGTACTTGTTATATCTGGAAATACTTTGCGCAGTTGATTTGTTAGTTGGACAACTAGAATTGAATCCAATCCATATTCAGTGAGCGGCTGATTAGGACTCAATTGCTCTGGACCCATTCCCAGAGTTTCAGCAGCAAGTTTCTGGAAATATAAAACACTTTTTTCGAATAAGGTTTCCGATGAAATCGCTTTAATTTTTATTTCTGGTTTTGGCGATGCAATAACCTGAGTACTGATTTTTTCTTTTACGGCTGCCTTTACTTGCTTATTAAACATCTGACGCACAAAACCATTACTACTTGCAGCAATAACTTGATGTCCAAAGGAGTGGGCTTCTTGTGCTGGAAAAAATATCGAAGTAAATCCTTCCTCCGCAAGAATTCTCTGCCAATTTTCAGGAGTTAAAGCTGGGCTGCCGGGCATACGTAAAACTATATCTTTATACAACCACCACCCCTCAAGTAATCCAAAGGTGAGATGGGTAAATAGAGACCATGTGCTGATTTCGTTTATTAGAAGAACTCCATGATTTTTTAACAAGGCTTTAGCATTTCGCAAAGTATCCCTGAGATATGGTGTGGCATGCAAAACATTAGCAGCAATTACAAGATCGTAATTGCCGGCTGAGATTGATTGTGGCAGTAAGGGTTTTGAAACATCAAAAATGGCAGTTCTTAAATTTTGATATTGAGGTTGAAAATTTTGTTCAGCATGCATCAGAAATGCTTTTGAAAGATCTGTGTAACAGTATTCCACTATAGCATCTCCAAATTCCTGCAATCGAGGAAGTAATTTAACAGTAGTTCCTCCTGTTCCTGCACCTATTTCTAATACACGGATTTTTTTCTCCTTATTTGATTTCAACTGCTGCCTTAATATTGTAGAAAAGACATCGCCCAACCGCTCATTGGAGAAATCCGCTAGAGCGTTGCCTTTATAAATTCCCTCTACAAGGTGCATGGAAGAGTTAGGAAACATAACCTCCGTAGCAGGTCGCTTGCCATTTAGTATATCAGGCAGGGCTTTTAAACAGGCTTCAAGTAAAGTAATCTGCGAACTTAAGTTGGGATTAACTGCCCAACCTATTTTCTTCGTGTCCCATTCATCCCACAATTTTTCGAGATCTTTGACCTCGCGATTCAAAGTTAAATCAGCATTTAGCCACCCATGTTGCTGTAAATAATCTACATTATATTTAAGCCATTGTTCATAAAATGGAGTAGGAAGTTTTTTCTGTAATAGGTCACTCAGTTTAAAAATTTTTGATCCTATCGGTTCTTGAACAGGCTTGTTAGAAATAAAGAAGCCCAATAATTTCAAACTGGAGATGAGAATTTCAGTAGCAGCAATTTCCATATCAAATGGTGGCAGTGATGCTTTCAGAATCAATGCTTGCTCTTCGGAATTTTGTAAATTTCCGAATCCCTGAATTTCCAAAAACGTAGTCTCGTCTTTGGGATAAAAGGCAACTCCTTCCAGCACTCCAAGGTCTGAAATCGCCCTAACATTGAGACTTTTTATAAATGCCAATTGGGTAAGGTTGGAATTCATAAAAGATTGAAGGGAAAGCATCCCTTCATTAGGTTCAATGGAGCCAATCCCTATTTGAGCAATACGCTTTTTGTATGATTCATCGGCAACAATTCCTACACTTCCCCAGTATCCCCAGTTTACAATTTTTATTGGATACGAGTGTTGTTGCTGAATATATTGCGCAAAACTATCTTTAAATGTACAACCAGCAGCATAATTAGACTGGCCAGGAGCTTTATAGAAAGATTGTAGCGAAGAGAAAAACAGCATGAAATCAAGATTCTGCGAGCCGAATACTTTGTCCATATTAATACTGATATCCACTTTTGCAGATAAACCAGCTCTGAATTTTGATTCCTCCATGGCCATGATGCTTTGATCCTGTAGAATAATTGCAGAATGCACTATACCATTGACAGTTGGATACTTTTCCAAAATCTTTTTAGCAACCTGCTCCATAGCACCATAATCGGTCGCATCAGCTGAGAAATACAACGGAGTAAATTGACTAAATGATTTTATCTTTGCTACAATTTCTGGGGAGTCTTCATTTTTCCTACCTATCCAGATAATTTGTGCTTGATATTGTTCAATCATAAACCTACTCCAAACTTCGCCAAGCCCTCCTGCTCCACCGACAACAACGTAAACTCCATTAGTTTTGTAAAGAGGTATCTCATGCGTTAAGGTTGATGCATAAGCCAATCCATGACTAAACCACTCGCTCTGGCGAAGAGCCAAACCGTTCCCATATTTATCCCAATTCAGAGATAGACATTCTTCAATTTGAATATGCTCCAATGAATCCAGATCCAGAAGCCTCAAATTCCAATGGGGATACTCTTTGGCTAAACTGCCAATTAATCCAAACACACTAGCATGAGCAGGCTGGATGCGATCATCCTTTTTCACCTTTTGGGTCATGCGAGTAATAATAGTCCATTGGAGATCTTTATAAGCAAAACCTTCAGATAGTAACGCTTTGATAATGCGAAATACAGTAAGAACTCCTTGTTCTTGATGGTCAATTATCCGAAAAGAATCTTTATTCGAATTGTCAGTTTCAATTACATCAGGTGCAATCCAAAGCAATTGATCAAAGGAACTGTTCTTCAACCCTAATTGAATCTCCTCAATAGTTGGATTTTCGGATAGCTGTAACAAACTGGAATTGGGGTAAGATTTCTTCACCCAAGTTAAGAGAGACTGTTCGCTTCCCAACAAGAGTATTTTAGCAGAATTTAATAATGCTTCTCTCGTTTCAACATCTTTCGTAGGGTATACCGAACTCCACACTGGAACCAAGAAATTTAAACCAGTGTTAATTTCCTCCTGACAAGAAACAAATGGCGATTTTTTATTTACTGAATTTAACTCCTCTTTCATAATCCGCAAAGAGAACCCACGTATTTCCACACATACATTTCCTATCATATCGCAAAGATCAACATCCATTTTGATGACTGAATGCTCAGAATTACTAACTGTTTTGTTACTTGGAGAAAAACGCACCCATGCAAACATCTCCTTAGTACACGCAGAGATAACGCGTATTGATTCAAGCGCAAAAGGAAGCGGTGTTTGGTTGAAAGATTGATTTACATCTCTTTGTGTATCAGTAAAAAAAGTTATAGAGGTTTGTAATGAACTATCCAACATACTAGGATGTAAAACATATTCATTAGATGAATCAAGAATTTCAGGTAAGCATAATTGGGCAAGCAATTGATTTTCTCCCTTATAAATCTTAACTATTCCCTGAAATGCAGTACCATATTGAAGGCCCATGCGAGCAAAAAGAGGGTAAATATCCTCAGCCTCTATTCTCTTATGTTCCTCCCTAGATTCTATCTGAGATTTGAGCTCTTCAATATTAAGTTTGGCTGGGACAAAGGTAAATTGATCCGATTCTGATTCATACATAAATACTGCTTGCCCCTGGCAATGTACAACTCGTTCTGCTTGATCATCCCGTTGATCACCGTATTGACCACTATAGATTTCAAAATCAATGGAATCATGCTCATTTGCAATTAAAGATATCGAAATCACTTTTTTACTAGCATAATCAACCTTCCCATCAATTTTATTTTCATTAAGAACAAAAGGTTGTATCCAAACAACGCTATGCAACTCTACCTTCAAATTACCGTTGGATTTTAGGTTAGCAGGGATTGCTTGTTCAACCGCAGCCCGAACCATTTCAAGGTAAGCCATTCCAGGAAGAATTTTTTGTCCTTTAACCTGGTGATCGTTTAGGAAAAATTCATTCCCCGAGAAAAGGGAGCTAAAACGCTGAACAGATAAATCCGAGGTATTCCGATGAAGTAAAGGGTGAATTTGAGCATCCAATCTCTGATCGCATCTATCTACTTCTGCTGATACTGGAATGGGGACATTTTCAAACCAATAATTCTCGCATACGAAAGGATAAGCTGGAGCACTAATCCGTTGTGGTTTAACTTCTCCATAAATTTTATTCCAATTAAAATCTAAACCATTTACCCATATTCCAAGAAGTTTATTCCATTTTCCTTTATCAATCCAATTGGTTATAATTGTAGAGAAGTCCTCATTCACATCAAAGAGAGACAAAAGGTCTTTATCCTGTTTATGGGTTTTACTAACCTGCCCTGTAAATACGCCTTCTATTTCTTTATCTCCTTGAATATATCTATGCAGTTTTTCAACAAGTTCATTTGTGGAATGTACAATCAAACCCAATCGATTTTCCATAGCTTCCCTACCCACCTGCAATGTATATCCCAAATCTGCAAGGTTAATTTCTTTTTGTTCAATCCAGTGTAGTAGCTTTTCTGCATATACTTTTAACCGATTTTCGCTTTTAGCAGAGAGTACTATAATAGCAGGAAAACTGTTTGAAAGATTAATTTTACTAATGTCATTACTTTCTGGAATATACTCTTCTACTATAATATGAGCGTTCGATCCACCTGCACCAAAAGAAGAAACTCCAGCAATACGCGAACAGGTTTTTCCATTGACAATAGGAGATTTCCACTCTCTCAACTCTTGGTTGATAAAAAAGGGTGTTTGAGTAAAATCAATGTTTGGATTTAATTCATCAGCATGCAAACTTGGAACCAGCTTTTTGTTCTTCATTTGTAATATCACCTTTGTCAATCCTGCAATTCCAGCCGCAGCTTCAAGGTGACCTACATTCGACTTCACAGAACCGATTGCACAAAAGCCAGTTTCTAAAGTGTTTTTATTAAAGGCTTGTGTTAGTCCACGAATCTCAATTGGATCTCCCAATTCCGTTCCAGTACCATGAGCTTCAATATAACTAATGGAGCAAGCGTCTATTCCTGCCTTTTCCAGAGTTTCCTGAATGAGTTTGCCTTGCAATTTGGGATTGGGAACCGTATATCCATTCGTTTTCCCACCATGATTTATGCCTGTGCTGCGAATGACCGCATAAATATTGTCACGATCTTCGATTGCCCGCGAAAGATTTTTCAATAAAATAGTGCCCACTCCCTCTCCAGGAACATAACCTGTACCTCCTTTTCCAAAACTTCTACATTTTCCATCAACCGATAAAAACTGGCTGGCGCAAAGCCCCACGTACGTGTAAGGATGGAGTAACAAATTAACCCCACCAGCAAGAGCCATTTCATTCGGATTATGTCGCAAGTATTCACATGCTTCGTGTATCGCCGTTAAAGAAGAGGAACACATTGTATCAATAGGCATACTTGGGCCATGAATATTGAGTACATATGAAACCCTATTGGCAACTGAACCAAAGAGTGTATAAGGATAAATCTTCTTTTTCTCCTTCCAAAGTTCTGGTCCAAAGATGCCAAATTCAGCTCTCGTAATTCCCACAAAAACACCAGTTTTTGTTTCACCACCATTTTCAAGTGAAGTGCTTAACCTTTCGCGTGTATATCCAGCATCTTCAAGGGTTTCCCAGCAAGATTGCAAAAAAAGACGTTCGTGCGGATCCATGTTCATAGCCTCTCGTGGCGAAATATTGAAGAAAAGTGGATCGAACTCCGAAAAACCTTTCAAAAACCCTCCCCATTTGCAATAACTCTTACCTTGAGACACAGCATCTTCCTTGTTTGGGTGATAGAAATCCTTCAATGACCAACGACTTATTGGAATTTCTTCTATTGAGTCTCTACCTGATTTTAAATTTTCCCAAAACTCGTCAAGATTGGCAGCCTGAGGATAGCGACCGCTGATTCCAATGATTGCAATAGAATCTGAAATTTTTTTCTCACAAAATTGTCCGCTTGACCTACCCTTAAGCCAATAAGAACTCTTTCCTTCTTTGGAAGATATCGAACGTGAAGGTGGAAAATCTTTATTGCTTTTTATCTCTGTTGTGTTTGAATGAACAGGCTGGGTTTCATTATAAAATTCAACCCATTTTGCACATGCATCGAGATTATTTTTAATAAAAAATTCTGAAAGTCCATTAAGTGTTGAATATTCAAAAAATAGTGTCTTGGATATTTCACCAAAAACTCGAGAGAATTTCTGATTGAATTGGAGAATCTTAGATGAGTCTATTCCATAATTTTCAAAGTGCTCATCTAGATCAATCTGAGAAACAGGTATATTTAACACCTCTCCAAACAAAGATGCTAATTTGAACAATATCTTTTCCCTCAGAAGAGACGATGAGCTACCACTTAAGTCATTATCTTCATCTTGATGAATCTGATTTTCCTGATAATTAACCTCGAACTTATTCAAACTGCTCGAACTCTTATCAACTGTATTCTCATCTTGTTTAAAAGGATAAGTAGGAAGACCGTTCATCCTTAGAAATTTCTCCTTAACATCTTCAGGTCTATATAATTCAACCCAGGGAATAAAATTACCTTGTACCCATAGTTCACCTAATTGTGCCCAATTCTTGACATTGACAGCACTATTTATCTCGGTCTGTTTATGGTATTTCTTCTCCTTTCTCTTTTCTAGTTCTCCATAAAAAATAGAATTACTATTTACAAAATCAGCAGGGTGTGCATCCGCATTTTGCTCGTAATTCCACTTCTTCAATAGATTAATCAGCTCATCTTTATTGGTAAAGACTACGGCTAATCGAAAATCCATTTCTTCTCTCCCTGTTTGTAGAGTATATGATATTGAATCCATCAAGGAATGAGAATTTTTTTCCAAATAGTCAACCCATTTGCTTACATAATCTTTTAACCTCGTTTTACTTTGTGCTGAAAGAACAAAAAGTCTATTATAACAATCTGATTTTATATTACTTACATCAATAGAAGGTGATAGATTTTTAACTTTTTTCTCGGGAACATGCTCTTCAATAATGATATGAGCATTTACCCCACTTCCTCCAAAGGTTGAAATGCCAGCCCGTCTGGGTATTAACTGTCCATCAACCGAAATAGGTTCCCATGGGGATACCTTTGTCTGTAATTTAAAAGGAATCTGTTCAAAATCAATATTTGGATTCAAACCGCCGAACATCAATGTGGGAGCCAAGGTCTTGTACTTCATGGAGAGGAGCACTTTTGTCAACTGAGACATTCCTGCAGCAGCTTCACAGTGACCAATGTTTGGTTTTACAGATCCAATCCTTCGATTGCCTTGAATCTCATTCTGTTTCCCGAAAACATCAGTTAGAGCAGCTATTTCAATGGTATCGCCTATGTCAGACCCATAGGCAGCAGCTTCGATGTAACTGATTGTTCGAGGATCAAAACCACTCTGCGATAAGGCCTCTTTTATCACAGCCTGTTGCTGTTTTTGATTAGGCCTTCCGAACTTGCTCATCCTCCCGTTTTGATTGATTGCGCTTCCACGAATAATTGCATAAATGGAGTCTCCATTCTGAATTGCTTGCGAATAATTTTTTAGAACAACAACCCCAACACCTTCTCCAGGAATAAAGCCTTTGCCACCTTTGCAAAAAGCAGCGCTATTGGAATCCTGAGAAAGCATACCTATCCTAGAAAGATAAAGGTAAATTGAAGGATGAAGGTATAAATTGACACCACCTGCTAAGGCTAAATCACCTTTTCCACTACGGATATATTCACATGCCTCATGGATGGCTGTGAACGATGATGAACAATCATTGTCTATTGCAATGCTAGGTCCCTTAAAATCCATGAAATAGGAAACTCTACTAACCATTGAAGATATTGAAGTACTATAGTAGAGTGATTCTGCATCCACTGAATAGAGATTGAATCCAATTCGCGAAATACCTCCAAATACTCCTGCTCTTCTACTAATATCTGGAGATAATCCCGAAGGTCGATAACCTGCATCTTCCAATGCTCTCCAGCATTCCTCTAAAAATAAAAGTTCTTGAGGATCTATGTATGCTGTTTCTGCATGGGGAATATTAAAAAAAGTGGCGTCAAAGCAATTGTAATCTTCAATAAATCCGCCCCACTTTCCATAGGACTTCTTCAAATCGATAGCCTCCTTTGGGTTGGCGTGGTAAAATTCTTTCCAATCCCATCTTTCTGATGGGATTTCCGAAATACATTTCTTCCCCGATTTTAAATTTTCCCAAAACTCTTCTACACTCTTCGCATTTGGGTATCTACCCGATAAACCAATAATTGCCACATCACAAGATGACACTTCCCCTTGACTTGTATTTCCCTTAGTTGGACTGCTTATCGCTTTACCTCTCTTTTCAAATGAGTCACTCTTAGGCATACTTTGAAAAGAAGCATTTGAAGACGATACATCGAGAGCTTGACAAATATGGGTAATAATTTGTTTTTCATTTTGAGCATCATTTAAACCAATGGGTATTGCTAATCGGATACATTGATTGAGCACGGTTTGTTGCTGATTTCCTACGCTATGAATTCCGCCACGAATGCCCCATCTTTCATATAACATTCTCAAAAACGATTCTCTTGGATATTTGCGATTCTTAAAACCCTCTATCTCGTTCACCCTAACAAGAATACAATGCCCTACCCCTGGCTGCATAACTGGCACATTCCTGAAAGCTAATTCTTCGTGAATTTGTTTTGTTAATCTAAGTTGATTTCGAATCTTGCTCTCCAAATAATTACGATCCTGTAAGGCTTTTAAAATCAAATTACTATCATGTGCGCTGGTTAAACCACCCTCTATTTTTCCAAGATTTTTTATCGCTACTATTCGTTCCTTGTCCTTTGCTGCTATAAATCCTCCCAGATTTAATCCAAAATCCTTGCTTAGGCTACCAAAAACATAATCGGCACAGGACATTATCTCATCAAGAATGGAAAATAAATCTTTATCCCTATAATCCTTTTCATACTGGCGTATCAATTCAGCATTGCGAAGAATTCGGCTTCCATCCATTACAAATGGTATTTCATATTGCTTCCCCAGCCTAGATATTTCTTTTATCTGAGCCATGGAAACAGGATATCCACCAGATGCATTGTTGCATAATTCAACCAAAATCATACCCACTTCACCTGACTGTCTTTCAAGAAAGAGTTCAAATGCTCTCGTATCTATACCTCCCCTGAATATTTGTTTTGAATCAATCGAAAAAATCTCCTGATCAGGAATTTCTACGGGTTCGAATTTGGCCTTTACTTCATTGTGGAGTGTGGTTTCAAATAAAATATTCTGCAACACCTTTCTTTTCTGAGTGCGAAGGGTTTGAAAAAATAGGCGTTCGGCAATTCTACCTGAAACAGTTAGTACATAGTGCGGCAAACCTGTTTCAAAAGAAGCATCTTTCGGGTTTCCGAATAAAGCCCGAAAAATTATGTCTTGATTTTCCATCTAAACTCTATCCGTTAAATCCTTAATTCTTCTATTTATAAAATCGTAATTAAGATGAGGCCATGAATCGCTAATCAAATCCAATTGAATATCCTTTTCATCTAGTTGTGTAGTATCGAAAAATTCATCTGGGATTTCGTCTGAAATTTTTACTGGTGATGAAGATGTTGTAAGTGTATCTATCTGATTATCTACAAACGTATTTGAATTAGAAACACTATTCTGCATCAAATCATTAACTTCATGAGAGGTAATCCCTTGCTTAAAAAACTGACTTAAACAATCAATTATGGTTTGTTTGCTACTTTCTTTATTTCTATACAAATACACAGGGTACTCTTGCGGACGATACTTGTTCTTGTATTGATGATTCAATGCTCCAACCTGAAATAGTAAAGCAAGTTGACCTTTCGCATTACTAATTAAGTTCCAACTTTGGTAATCGCTAAACCCTTCATCTGGTTCAAAAAGTTTCCATGTCAATCCAAGGCTGAATTCACGGTGCTTCTCCTTGGCAAGTTGCTTTACTATTTCAACCGTTGTAAATTCTGTACCACCCAAAGGAGCATCAGGGAGGTAATACTCCTGATCCATTAGGTATCCCTTCTCAATTGGGCTAATCAAAATGATATTTTGTAATTCATTGTTTACATAAGTTAGGAAAATACGATACCTCTTCCAAAGATTACCGCTATCAATATCTTTCAATGTAACCTCTACGTTATTAACCACTTTCTTCTTTTCGCACCAAGCATAAATTACATTTTGAATCTCACGATTCGTTTTTGCATCGGAATGCAGGTATTCAACCGTTTTGCAGTCTCCCTGCTCTTTAAAGCGATTTATTAAATATCGTAATCGCCTCATTTTATTTCCTTCAAGCGAGAAATTCCCAAGATCAACAATCGTTTGTACAACACCTACGGGAGTGGAAAGCAATCCATATTTCTGTTCCAAATCGATTTTCCGTTTTCCAGAATGATCTAAATAACAAAATTGATAGCCGTTTTGACTGCAATATTTTAGGAATAGATCTATCAACTCGCTTTCACGAGACACTCCACTCTCTTTCGCCCTAAAGCTTGTAGCAAAAATGAATTGCTTATCTTTCAGAAAATGGAAAAAACACTTTTTCTTCTCAGACATAAAAAGGAAAGGCCACATTTCTGCGAGAGCCCCATCCTGATTATCATTCCCCTTGATTTCGTTAACTAAGTGAAAAAAATCGCTTGTAGGAGTGATTTCACTTTTGGCAACGATTTGATATTCGGAAAGATGCTTATTTAGGTTTTCATTACCATAATGTTTTCTTGAAAATTCTGCAAGTTTGCGTAAAGGTTGCTCTTGCTTAATGAATGGTGATTCCGATGAAGGAACAGAACACACAGATACTATCTTCTGATTGTAATCCTGAATTAGATATTCGCCGAGATCTGAGATATTTTCGTATTCGAAGAAAATCGTTTTCGGGACGCTTCCCATGTCTTTTTCTAATTCTCTAATCAGATTCAAGGCCATGATGGAATCCATGCCGTAACTGCTAAATGAGGAGTTCTCATCAATTCTATTTTTTGGTACTCCCAAAACCTTATGAAAAACGTTTTTCAGATACTCTTTCACACGTTCTCTAAATTCATCTTCGGAAGAGAATAATTCAGTTTCATGAATATCGTTTTTACTTTGAACTTCTTTTCTCGCTTCATTCTGGGTTTCAATTTGCTGATATGTTTCAATTTTTTTAAGAGGTTTATTGATTGTTTCTCGAATTTTGGATAATTCACCTTCCATAATAATCACATGTGCTTCATCGGATTCAAGAGCATGGTAAAAAGCTTTAATGCCTGATGAAGTATCCATAGCACTCATTCCAGTTTCATTGGCAATAGTTTCTTCGGTTTTAAAATCAATCTTCATTCCCCCTTCTTTCCATAAAGGCCAGCCAATAGATATAATTCTGTAGGATGTTATTCCTTGTTTAAAAAGGTCGTTATGATATTGGGCAAAAGCATCCATGAAAGCATTGGCGGCTGAATAATCAACCTGTCCAATATTCCCATAAGCACCAGAAACAGAAGAGAATAGAACCATAAAATCTAAATCAACATCCCTTACAGCTTCTTCGAGATTAATTACTCCTTTCACCTTTGGAGCTAACACCTCCTTAAATTCTTCTGAACTTTTATTTAAGATAAAATTATCTCTTATTACTCCTGCACAATGGATAATTCCATTTAAACCTCCCCATTCATTTTTAATTTCTTTAACGAGTTGTTTTACCGCTTCTTTATCCTGAATATCAACTTGTTTATAAAGAATATTCACACCTATTTTTTTGAACTCACTGAGTGCTGCCTGTTTCTCTAGGTCTAACTTCGACCTACCAGTTAAAATTAGGGTAATCCCACGTCTATTTTGTGTCAAAGGGTTTTGAGTAACTTTCGATGCTATCTCTTTAGCAAAAATAAACCCCAGACCACCGATTCCTCCTGTTATCAAATAAACACCACCCTGTTTCCAAGGAATTCTAGGGTTTTCAGAAACTTTATCTATCTCTTTAAAGGAAGCGATCAAACATTTCTCAACTCGAGAATTTGTTTCATGGAAAGATTTTTCTTCACCATTATGATAGCATATTTTAAGTTCTGAAGGACATTGGGAATTTTCCTGAAGTTTAGCAACGATTCTTTCAACAGATTCATACTCATTTATTGTGATAACTTGCCCAAACAATTTTGGGTTTTCGAGATGAGCCGTTGCCAAAATTCCAGATAGGGCTGAGAATAATTGGTAAGTTCCACGAACAGGAACAAGAACCTGAAACAAAACAGGATATTTCTGCTTTTGTAAAAGGAGTTTTTTAATGTTCTCGAACAATTGAATGGAATATGATTCAAATAGTTCATCCATATTGGTATCACTGGATTCAAAAGCGATAAAAGAAGCCTCTGGTAGCAATTGCGAGCATTGCTGAAAAAGAGTTTTATCAGGATTACACCAGAAAACTTTATGATCAGCGGAGAGTTTATTGCTTATGCTTATTTCAGGCGATATTATATCCCTTTCCTTCCAATCAGGTCTGAACATAAGAAAACCATGGGTTCCATCTGCAATAGGTTTTCTTTTTTCCTCTCTATTTCCGTTCAATACTCGGGATGAGTATCCACGCATTTTTATGCAGATTTTCTCTTTTTCATCACATAAATCGATATCCAATTTCGTTTGCTGTGAACTATGAGGTGCTATCCCCGAATTACTCGAAAAACGAATCCAAGCCCACATCGATTCTGTACATGCATCTCTTATTTCCATATTTTCAAGAGCAAAAGGTAAGAGAGGAGGAAGAATTACGCCATTCCCTGTTTTGCTGTTTTTATCCTTTTCCACTCCAAATAGACCAATAGCAGCTTGAAGTGCCGAGTCCATTATGCTGGGATGGATGGTAAATTGATGCTTTGTATGAATTATAGAGGAAGGAAGTTGTAATCTAACCACAACCTCATGTTCTCCATTAGGATTTAACCCTTTAAAAATATTTTCAATAGCTCGGAAGGAATTACCATATGAGAAACCCATTTTTTCAAATGCTTCGTAATACTCCGTTGAACTATATCCATTTTGATTGTCAATATCACTGTTTTCCGATAAACTCTTTATTCTATTTCGTAAAACATCGATATCTAAAAACTTGTCTGATTTACTTTCTACATATTGATCATCAAAAATTATGCATACCATTCCTTCGCTGTGAACAAGAGGCTCTCCCAGAGATTCTTCCGTAAAGATTTGGAATGGAATATTTATATTAGAATTTTGCGTGGTATTAAATTGATTATTAAATGCATCGTCCAATTTTTCAGGAAAAATACGAATATGAACCATTTTAGGGTTCATTACAGCTATGGGACGAATCCATACTACATTTTTAAGAAATACTAATGGCTTTTCAGCAATTTCTCCTAACGTTTGTCTAACTGCTTCATAGGCCATTTCAAGATATGCTACACCAGGCAAAATTCTTTCACCCTTTACCTGATGATCTTTAAGAAAGAATTCCTCGCCTGTAAAAAAGGAACTATACCGCTGGGAAAAGAAATCTGATTTGTTTTGGTGAATCAAAGGATGCAACTCAGGCAAACTTTTCCGATCTGCATTTGAGTAATTTACTAAACTATCTGTTTTAGCAGTTTGTCTGCTTGCAGTAAACCAATATCTCTCCTTTGCAAAAGGGTATGTCGGAAGGCTAATACGTTGGGGTTTAAAATTATCATAGAGTCTAATCCAATCCAAATTCAAACCTTTTACCCACAAGTCTAGTATTCTAAAGAATTTTTTCTGAATAATCCATTTATCAATTGTTTCTTGTAAGTCTGTATCAATACTAAAGAGAGCCAATGTTTCTTTATTGCGTTTTACTTGTCCCTGATAAAAGCCCTCAATTTGCTTCTCCCCATTGATAAAAGCCCTCAGTTTCTCAACCAGCTCAACAACAGAACTAACTACAAAACCTAAGCGTTCCTCCATTGCCTCTCTGCCAACTTGAAGTGTATAGGCCAATTCATACAAATCAATACCGCTTTGCGATTCTGCATTTTGTGATTCCAAATGACTCTTGCATGTCAGAAAATCTAATAAATCATTCGCTTTTTTTAACAGTTGTTCTCTTGTTTTAGCTGAAAGAGGTATAATGATATCGCCGCTTATTCTGGTTTCTGTATGTCTGAATTTTTGATTCAATGAGGGTATGAATTCCTTAACAACTATGTGTGCATTGGTTCCGCTATGACCAAAAGAATTTAGAGCCGCCATACGTGCTGATCCATTTGGGGATATCCAATTGGATTTCTGTAGATTAATGTAAAACGGAGAATCCTTGAATTCAATCAAAGGATTGATAGATTTAAAATTCAATAACTTAGGAATCTGTTTGTATTGCATTGACAGCAGAATTTTTATCAACCCTGCAACTCCTGCTGCTGCTGAAGTATGTCCGATGTGCGATTTTGCACTTCCAACTGCACAATACTCCTGTTTATCAGTAAATTTATTAAAAGCTCTTACCAAGGCATTCGCCTCCACAGGATCTCCCAATTTGGTTCCTGTACCGTGAGCCTCAACGTATGTGATTTGCTCAGAGTTAATATTGAATTTTCGATAAATATCAGTAATCAATTCTTCTTGGGCTGTTCCATTTGGAGCAGTAATTCCATTGCTTGCCCCATCCTGATTAATTCCTGTTCCGCAAATTACTCCATAAATATGATCGCCAGAAGCAACAACATCCTCTAAACGTTTTAAGACAACCAATCCTATTCCTTCCGAGATAATAGTGCCATCCCCTGCATTTTCAAAAGTATAACAGCGTCCACTTGTGGAGAGCATTTCAATCTCATCTAAATGAATTTGAGTATTATGATCCATGCTTGCGTGAACTCCGCCTGCTAATGCAAGATCTGTTTCATAATTCCTGAGACTTTCACAGGCCAAATGAATTGCTACTCCCGATGAAGAACAACCCGTATTGACAATA
The DNA here is from genome assembly GCA_013141385.1 of Bacteroidales bacterium. Taxonomy (NCBI): domain Bacteria; kingdom Pseudomonadati; phylum Bacteroidota; class Bacteroidia; order Bacteroidales; species Bacteroidales bacterium. The sequence goes on from JABFRB010000004.1 coordinate 62,788, forward strand.
AAAGCAGGACCATTTAGATTAATAAAATATGATAAACGGGAAGCTATGATTGCATCTGAATAGCCTGTAAAACTTTCACCAATATATCCCGATGGTTCTGCACCAATAAAAACTCCAGTTTTAGATCCCGAAAGATCTTTTGGATTATAACCTGCATCTTCAATAGCCTTCCAACCTTCCTGTAAAACCAAACGTTGGTGAGGGTTCATTGACACCGCTTCTCTAGGAGAAATATTGAAAAACAGGGGATCAAAACAATCCCTATCCTTAAGAATACCTCCCCATTTACAACGCGTTTTCCCGGATTGCTTTTCAGTGCTGTAATAAAGACTTTGATCTAAATAATGAGCCGGAAGTTCCTCAACACCGTCAATTCCTTGAATTAAATTTTCCCAGAATTCTTTTACATTTTCTGCTTTTGGAAACTGACCCGACATTCCAATCACAGCAATTTCCACATTTTTTGGATCACAAATTTTGGATTCATCCGTCAATTCATGGTTGAGAACCACCTGCTGTGATGATGTAATACGATCATCATCAATCCATTCATTCTTAATTTTTGAAATATACTTACTTAATCTGTTTACTGATGAATATTCGAAAATAACAGCAGTATTCAGAGAAAGAGACAGTTTCTTATTAAGTTGATCAATAAAATTAGTCCCCGAAAGCGAATCTATGCCGTAATCTGAAAAAGCAATATCGGGATCGATATTTTCAGGGGGCATCTTCAAAGTAGCAGTAAGGCAACTAAGAATAGAAGTCAGAATATATTCCTTTATATTTTGTGGGGGAATAACTGTCTGAGTCGGTTTACAAAGCAAATCGTTATTACTCTTGTTTACTGAAGTGATTTCACCTACTGATTGTGATGATAATATTTCATACGAATCACGACTATCGGTCAGTACAAAGAGCTTTTCTTTTTTGCAATTAATCAATGATTCTGATGATGGCGATACTTTCATGCATAAAACTTGCTGAAGTCTACCAACCTGCAATTCGTTTATAAAGTGTTCAAAGCATACAAAACCATCCAGATCTTCCAAAGCATAAATATTTTCAGCTGATTTTTTCTCGATCCGATGAAGAGATTTTTTCCAAAAACCCCAGTTAATTATTCCTACTGGAAATTTAGCACTACTTCTGAGATATTGCACAAGACAATCAGCATGAGTAATACCGCTAGCATATGCTGGATACTTTGCTGCTCCAGTAAAAGAATAGGCTTGACCAGAAGAGAAATAACACATAAAATCAAGAGATTCATACTCCAATGCTTTAAAAAAAATCCAACTTCCCAGAGTCTTCACATTTGAGACTTCCATGAATTCTCTTTCCGATATTTGATCGAGAAGACATTCATGACCATCGGCCATACCAGAATAAATAGCTCCATTAATTTTATGGTATTTATTTTTAATAACCTGTATAGCCCGCTGCATCGAATCCAAATCTGTTAAGTCTCCCTCAACATATAATGGCTTTTCGGCATATCCTTCAAACTGTTGGAGTGCTACTTGTATTTTCTCAGTCTTATACTCGCTCCGTCCTATCCAAACTACAATTGCATTATACTTTTGAATTAAATGATGTGTAATAATTTGACCAACGGTACCACTTCCACCTACTAGGAGATACACTCCTTTTTGTCGAAAAGGAGATGGAGCAATTGAATTCCAGCACAACTTGTAAAAAACCTGACGGTATCGCTTCCCTGATCTAATTTTATAAAGTTCACCTCGATTGGAAGGTGGTTCGCTGATAATAGTAGAAAATAAATTTTCATGTTTTGACTGATCCTTTAAATCTTCAATGGACAAATCAAGATTTCTCACTTTGAATGAGTAGTTTCCCTGAGCCAGAGAGTAAGCAATACCAGATAAGCCAGAACCCCAAGAATTACTCTGAGAATTGTCTACGGAATAGTGATCTACTGAAAGAATATAAGTGTCGATTCTTTCCTGTATCTTTTGTTTAAGGCTTTTTATGAGGCGCAATAATTGTATTTCGTTGCGTTCCTGATGGGATTTCAGCTCTTGTAATGAATCAAATTCATGTGCCTCCTCAAACGATGATAGAAAATAACATGTATCAATTCTATCCATTTTTCCAATGCAGGTCTGGAATCCTTCCTGATCTTGAATGCCACGATACCACTCATTTTCGGAAATCTGTTTTGTTTCATTTGCCAAGCGGACAATAAGCACTTTGCAATTCTTATCCTTTTCGTAATACCTCAGAATTGTTTTTTCGAATTCTAATGAAGAACCACAGCAGACAATCAAAATTGCATTTTGTATTATTGGGCTTTGCTTTAAAACCTTCTCTTCTTCCCATTTACAGACATAACTCATTCCATCCCAATATCTTTTGGGTGTCTCCTTTAAGAGCGTTTTAGCGGATGCAACAACAGAATTGCCAGACTCTAAACTTTCATTCTTTGTAACCGTTTCGGCATTATCATTATCGAGCCAATACCTCACTTTAGCAAAAGGATAACAAGGTAGGCTAATACGTTTGGGTTTGTGATTGCGATAAAGTTTATTCCAATCCAAATCCATACCCAAAACCCAGATTTTTAGAAGTTTTGATAGTTTCTTCTGCTCAAGCAATTTATCGATGACAATTCCTTTTACCTCCTCGTCCTCGCCAATGAAATTTATAGCCTCTTTATTACGTTTCGACACCCCCTGATAAAACCACTCGATATCCTGCTCTCCCTGAATATATGATTGAAGTTTTTCGGTCAGTTCTGCCATAGTACTAACTAAAAAGCCCAAACGTTCTTCCATTGCCTCTCTACCTATTTGCAAAGTATATGCAATCTCAGCAAGATTGAGATATGATTCTTCCCTACGAATGAAAATCGATAAATCCTTAACCACCTGCCTTAACTGTTCAGGGGATTTGGCAGATAGAGGGATAATGAACTGAGATTTTATTTTATGTACTTGCTTTTCAGTATGATTCTCATCCGAAAATAAATTGGGATGAGTCGTTTGTTGTTGAAATTCCTCGTCATCTTTGCTTGCAGAAACTGATATGTCAACATATTCTTGCACAACAAGATGGGCGTTAGTACCGCTGAAACCGAAGGAACTAATAGCCGCCTGACGTCTTCGATCACTCTCTAATTTCCATTCCTGCAACTGATTATTGATATAAAAAGGACTATCCTTCAGAACTATATGTTCATTTAATTTTTCAAAATTAATGGTTGGTGGTAACTGCTTGTGTTTCAATGCCAATAGGAGTTTGATAAACCCAGAAATTCCAGCCGCAGATAAACAATGGCCTATATTACTCTTTACAGAACCTAAGGCACAATAACTATTTTTACAAGTATATTTTTTGAAGGCCTCTTTCAGTCCTTCAATCTCAATTGGATCTCCCAGTTTTGTTCCAGTCCCATGTGCTTCAACTAGCTGAATATTCGCAGGGTCAATCCGATATTTATCATAAATTTCACACAATAGCCGCATTTGAGAAACTGGGCTTGGTGCAGTAATTCCATTGGTTTTTCCATCCTGATTTATACCCCAACCTTGAATAACACCATATACTCTATCCCCATCTCTCTCGGCATCTGTCAATCTTTTTAACAGCACTACACCCACTCCTTCGCTGGGTACAAAACCGTTTGCTCTCTCATCAAAGGTGTAACATTTGCCATCAGGTGAAAGCATTCCTGCCTGTGCAGTCATTGTATGCATTGAAGGTCCAGGTATCACACAAACTCCACCAGCCAAAGCTAAATCGCTGCCACCAGAAATAAGGCTATCGCAAGCACTGGCTATAGCAACCAGTGAAGAAGAACATGCTGTATCAATCGCTATACTAGGGCCTTGCAGATTCAAAAAATAAGATATACGCGCAGCCAAAATAGAGATTGTTCCGCCTGTAAAATCAAGAGCCTGTGGTTTACGATTCGGAAATAAATGATGGTAATCGCTAGTGCCACAGCCTACAAATACGCCACATCTACTACCTGATAATGATTTAGGATTATATCCAGCGTCTTCAATTGTATGCCAACAGTTCTGTAAAAACAAGCGCTGCTGGGGATCCATACTCTCGGCCTCCATGGGTGATATATTAAAAAATAGAGGATCAAAAAGATCATATTCATCCAAAGCACCCATCCACTTGCTATTGGTTTTTCCAGGAAGCACTTTTCCCTCACTATAATATAAATCATTATCCCATCTCCCTTGAGGAATTTCGCTAATACAATCAATACCCATTGCGATATTATGCCAATATTCATCCAAATTCTTGGCTTTAGGGAATTGTCCAGCCATCCCAATTACGGCAATGGCTTGTAACTTATCATTAGAATATGCTTTCTGATTGTATTCAGAGGATAATTTCTGAGTCCTTGAACTAATATCGTGTTTCAATGAAAAAACTTCACCTAGAGCAATACTGCTCTGCGCTACACCTGCCCTAGTTGTCTCAGAAATGGAAGGTTTTTCTAGCGAATTTTCGTTTCGAATTGACACATCTTGACTTCCTAGTACATTATAATTATCTGTAATACCTGTAACATATTGGCAAAACTGATTCAGTGTAGGATAGCTATAAATGCTTGAAGCTTGAATGGATGTTTTATATTTTTCATTGATTTTGCGAATCCAACTCACACCCATAATCGAATCTAAACCCAAATCTAAAAATTGAGCGTTTTCATCAATTTCGTGAACTTGCATGTGCAATTCGTTAGCCAAAAGTTTTTTAAGATTTGTTTTTATCAAATCAAATTTTTCTACATCCAACAAAGTGGATGATCTTTCTAAAGTGACCTGCTTTTCTATTGCTTTTTCATCTAATTTAACTTGACCACAATTCTGCCCCTCTACATTCAAGAAGTTATTCTGAATATGCTCTAAGGTTTCGGGCTGACCTACAAAAGTTTTTTGATGCATTTCCACCTCAAGTCGATAAGTCTCATCAATTTCAATGCGTAAATGGTGTGTTAATTGATGTTTAAGTTGAATGAGAAAACTTCGAGAGTTTTTGGCTATTCGTTGCGCTAAACTCATGGCAGCAGGTAAAACTTGCTCCCTAGGCAATATTGGTATCTGTATTCCTCTGTATTTTAATTCACGACCACTGTATTCTTGAGCAGTAAGTAATGTTTCACGTGCTAGGTTATATCCAGTTTTGTAAGGAAAAATCAACGTAGCTCCGGCTCCTGGTGTAAACCCATAGTTCATATAAGGGCTTACATACTTGCTTTCTTCGCTCATAATAGCAAAATCTGCAAACATACCAAGTACCCATCCAGCACCTATTCCATGTCCCTGCATGGCAGCAATCACAGGGATATGGCAATCCATGGTCAACTGAAAAACTCTATTATCCGTAAATTGAACACGTCCCTTATGAATAGCCAACAATGATTCTCTAGTCCCTCCAGAAGAAAAATAATGTCCATACCCTGTAAGAACAACCACCTTGTAATAAGGTGTTTGCTCTATATGCCTAAAAACTTCATGAAGCCCGTCCATTAGTGTATCTGAGAACATGTTCTTGGCTTCCTGATCTACCATCTTTATCACTAAAATTCCTTGGGGATAAACATTAGCCTCAATAACTTTGGATTTAAGGGCAACAGCTGATGGTTGGTTGGTCAATGGATTTGAATTTTTATCCGATTCTTCGTTTGCAATGGTTGATGAATCCTTCAAACTCAACCACGGTGAGTCCGACAAAAGGTTTAACCTTTCACGAATACTCAAAACTGTTTCGGTTTTCCATGACTCCAACGTACTAAGTGGCATTCTTGCCCAAGTTTTTGCCAGTTTTAAAGCTGTTGGTAAAACCTGATTTTGTTCAGCAACAATAAGTGCTTTTACTCTATTTTTCAGTTCGTTACCTGTATATCCATCAGCAGTAAATAGTATCTCCTGAACTGGGAGACCTAATCGATATGAAAAAATTGCAATAGCTTGTTTAATTAATTCAGTTCCTGAAATAGTTTCTTGTAATAGATTATCAGTTAACCAATTCAAAGAATATCTACCATTTTCGTTGTACACGCATGCATCGCAAAACTGGCTGATAAACCACGCAGGACTTTCTGCTCCTAAATCTAAAGTCATAATAATAGGAACGGGCAATTCGAAAATTAGTCGCTGTAAATCCAACAAGTATTGATACAAAACTCCTTGTTTTGTATCTGGAATAAAATCAACATATTCACTAGTTAAGACTATTGCAGAATAATCCGATGTACTCTCTTTTTTAACTTGAGAAAAAACATAAGCCAAATCCGATACTAATTCGTCTATTACATATTCTTTATTTCCTTCCGTTTCTTTTGCCTTGCATATTTTGACAACTAGTATTTTTTTCTCATGAATCTCTAATTGAATGAACGGAGAAGGGGAATTTAAATTATAATCAACTCCTCTAGATTGATCATTATTAGAAATCGTTGGATTTATTGTATCCAATTTACAAGCCAAATCGATAATGTAACGCGATAAATGTTGCTTTAAAAGTCGAAGTGAATCTTGCGATTTACTTGCTAGGTTCAATGCCAACTTTTGTGCATATCCCTCTACTTCCTCACCAGAAAGCACTGGACATGTCCATCCTTTTTCAAAAAGTTGCATACCAGTGTAACCTTTGGAAGAAATCCCATTCAGATAGAGGAAATCAGTTGCACAAACATCTCCTAATTGTTCTTTAAAAAGACGTGTAACACTTTTATTAGGGAAAATTCCCGCATCTAAGTCAGTGTAAGTATACTTTGCCTCACTATTGTAAATCGAAAAATCGCACAAATTTCCAATTAGAAAACCAACGCCGGTGGCACTTCCTCTCATAGCGGCAATGGTAGGATAAGGAAATGAAGCAAGAATTTGATATAATTTTTGTTTTAACGCTTCATTGTCATAATCACTATGATGTTCTTTGCTGCTATTTATCCTGTCAATTTCATTTACTATTGACTCTATTTCATCGGATAAGAAAGAATATTTATTTCCTTTGATTATCAAAACCTTAATCAAGGGTTCTTGTTTCATTCTTTCCAAAACCGAAATAAATTGGTTAACTAAATCGGAGGAAAGTGCATTATTTCTTTTTGCTGTATTTATTTGAATTATGAAAATGCCATTCCCATTGTCCAAAAGATCGACAAAATCTGACTCCTGATTTTCTTTGATTAATGCTGATTGGGAAAATGTATCTGAAAGCCTAACTATTGGAATTCTTTGAATAGAATGTTCTGAATTCCATTCCTTTACCATATCTACTTTATTGGGAGCAACAAGAGAAATGCCTTCTGCTCTTTTTACATTTGTAATAGGCTGCAAAGGCAACGTTTCTAGGTCTTGCTCAGAGCGTTTTCCTGTTTCAGAAAAATTTTCTTGTAGTGAATCATTCAATTCATGATTATGGGAGTCGACTCCGTCCAACCAGTATCTTTTTTTAGCAAAGGGATAAAGCGGTAGGTCTACTCTACAGGGTTTTATATCATCATAAAGTTTGTTCCAATCCCAATCTATACCCCTAATCCACAATTCAATTAACTTGGAAATCTTTTTACGAGCAATCCATTTTTCTATAGCCTCTTTCATCTCGTCATCATCACGGATGAAACTTATATCATCCTGATTTTGCTCCACGCGTCCCTTGTAAGTATCCTCAATGTATTCTTTATTAATAAAGGCTTGAAGTTTCTCTTCCAGTTGATCAATGGAGTTTACAATAAACCCTAAACGTTCTTTCATTGCTTCCCGCCCAACCTGCAGTGTAAAGGCGACCTCGGCAAGATTAAGGTTTTTATCTTTTTTGCGAATAAATGCTAATAAATCGCAAACCTTTTGTTGCAATTGATCTTGAGTTTTTGCCGATAGAGGAATAATTACCCTAGAAGTATATACATTGTCAAGAGACATAGATTCATGCGAATTTGGGTGTTCTTCTACAACAGCATGGGCATTGGTGCCACCAAACCCAAATGAACTTATTGCTGCTTGTCTCCTTAAAGCACCATTAAGTTCCCAATTCTGCAATTGGTTATTGATATAAAAAGGGCTCTCATTTAAATCGATATGCTCATTCTGATGTTCATAGTTGATTGTTGGCGGCAATTTCCTGTATTTTAAAGCCAATAAGAGTTTAATGAATCCTGCAATCCCAGCAGCTGTCAATGTATGACCGATATTGCTCTTTACCGAACCAAGGGCACAATAACCATTTTTAGAAGTATATTTCTTAAATGATTCTTTAAGCGCCTCAATTTCGATAGGATCACCCAATTGAGTACCAGTGCCATGTGCTTCAATCAGTTGAATATTGCCAGGATCGATTCGATATTTATCGTAAACATCACATTGGAGACACGTCTGAGATTCTGGATTTGGAGCGGTTATACCATTTGTTTTTCCATCCTGATTGACAGCCCAACCTTTAATAACACCGTAAATCCTGTCATTATCCCTTTCAGCATCTTTCAATCTCTTCAAGACCACAACTCCAACAGCCTCTCCAGGGACAAAACCATTGGCTCTTTTATCGAAAGTATAACATAAGCCGTCTGGAGAGAGCATTCCTGCCTGAGAAGTCATAATGTGCATAGCAGGTCCTGACATAATACAAATTCCACCTGCCAGAGCCATATCACTGTTCCCAGAGATGAGACTATCACACGCATTAGCCAATGCCACAAGAGATGAAGAACACGCTGTATCAATTGATAAACATGGCCCTTTCAAGTTCAAAAAATATGAAATACGCGAGGCTAAAATAGAAGTTGATCCACCTAATAAGCCATGAGCACTTAATTCAACTTCTGGTGAAAGACGATGATAATCACCTGTACTACAACCAACAAATACGCCGCATTTTTTTCCCGACAAAGAATTAGCACTATACCCAGCATCTTCAATACCGTGCCAGCAAGTTTGTAAAAATAGGCGTTGCTGAGGATCCATGCACTCAGCTTCTGCTGGTGAGATATTAAAAAAAGAGGGATCAAAGAGATCGTATTCATCTAAGACTCCCATCCACTTACTATAACTCTTCCCTGGCAAAATTCCTCCCTTGTTATAGTAGTTACCTATGTCCCAACGCTTTTTTGGAATTTCGCTAATACAATTTTCTCCACTAGCAATATTCTGCCAATACTCATCAATATTTTTAGCTTTGGGAAATTGACCTGCCATGCCAATCACCGCTATGGCTTCTTCATGGGGAACTGTAGGTAAATTAAAATTTGCTTTTGAGAATGACTGAGCATTTTTTTGTTTCGACTTTTCTTTTTGTTTGCACAATTTACGGAGGCACTCCTCGGTCAGATCGGTCATTTCCTTCGCCTCATGGCTAATCACAACTTTACCAACATGTTTGCCCTGATTTACAAAGTATAGGGCTTGGGCGAGTTCATGAACTGGATAAATGCGCGAAACGATGGGTACAATCTGCTCATTCTCTACCAGATTTTTCATCGTTGTTAACATTTGATGGCAAGGGAAATTCGAGTCTTGAACTGTGGCCAGCCTGCGTATATCGATACTATAAAAAGATTGGTTTTCCAATAGAGCAGATAAATCAAGTTTTGAACTGGTCTTTAAAGCATGTACAGCGAGTTCTAAGTATCGTCCAGAAGGTGCCAGACAATCCAACCCTCGCTGAATAGCTTCGCCCGAAAGCATGTTTAATACCACATCTACTCCACTATTATTAGTAAATTTGTGAATCTCTTTATCAAATTCAGAATTATAATTCAGTATATGAGAAACGCCCAATCTTCTGAGGAAAGCTGCTTTTTCTTCCTTACTCGTAGTAGCAAATGGAATTGCCCCTCTCAGCAATGCTAATTGCAGAGCCATTAACCCCACACCACCAGTTGCAGTATGAATCAAGACAGATTCTCCTCCGCCTAGTTTGGCTAATTCAAAAGCATACTGAGCAGTGATAAAGGCAACTGGCAGACTACATGCTTCTCCGAAAGAGATATTCTCTGGTTTGCGCACTGCAAACACTTCCGGCACATTAACATGAGATGCGTGACCTCCCATAAACTTACCAGTGAGGGCTATTACCTGATCTCCTAATTGAAAGCGAGTAACTAGATTACCTAACTCAACTACTACTCCTGATACTTCAAATCCTGGAACAAAAGGATACTTAGGCATTGTAGGATATAATCCATTGACACACAAAGTATCTGGGAAATTCACAGCAGAGGCTTTAACTTCAATACATATCTCATTTGATTCTAAAGAGGGAGGTGTCCATGGTTGAAATTCAAGGTTATCCAAAGAAGTTGTGGGCTCTGTAAGAACAAACCCATACGGGTCAACAGAGGAAAAACGAATCCGTTGCTTTTTGCTTTCCTCCCTTTCATTTCCCTGAGAATCACCTAACTTTAGAAGTGATTGGTGGTTTTCATCGATATAAAATTGTTCCTCTTTACCCCATGCCGAATGAAATCTATCTCTCTGAGCCGACATCGCTTTTTCAGAAATAGAAGAAGATGAAGTTTCAGGCTTAACATCTTTTTCTATTTCGTTAAGATAATTCTCCTGAAGGAATTGGGCTAACCTATTTACCGTAGAATGCTCATAAATTTTAGCCGCTGTTAAATTGATACCATATTTCTTATTAATAATGCGAACCCATTCTACTCCAACTATGGAATCCAAGCCGAGTTCAACAAATGATTTATTGACATCTATATCTGAATCGAAAAGGTAAAGAGCTTGTGCTAGGCTGTGTTTCAATTGCTGTCTTAATTGCTCCAAACTCATCCCATTTGACTCCTTCACTGTTGCTTGATTTTTCTTTTCAAGTAAATACTGTGAAGGTGTTATTATTGGTTTGGCATTTATTTCTGTTACATCAAGATATTTCTCTTGAAGAAACTGGGCTAAGTTATTCACTGTAGAATGCTCATAAATTCTAGCCGCTGTTATATTTATGCTATATTTCTTATTAAGATCGCGCACCCATTCTACACCAACTATGGAATCCAAGCCGAGATCAACAAATGATTTATTGACATCTATATCTGAATCGGAAAGGTAAAGAGCTTGTGCTAGGCTGTGTTTCAATTGCTGTCTCAATTGCTCCAAACTAATTCTATTGGATTCATTCACTGATATTTCGCTTCTCTCTTCTCGCAATTGTGTTGATGAATAAGTCAAATTCACATCTGTTATATTCATCTCTCTTTTTTGAAGATTTAGTTGTGTAGATCTATTTTCTTTTCCAAATTGAGGTGAACTTTTATCTCCAGCCCAATGGCGTTCTCTTGCAAAGGGATAAGTAGGAGCACTTATACGGTAAGGTTTTTCATCGCTATATAATTTCTGCCAGTCAATATCAATACCTTTTACCCAAAGAGCAAGTAGACCATTATAATCATTATCGAGGAACAGTTTCTCAATAAAATCATGCAAGTCTTCATCCGTTTTAAATGTTTCAGCAAACTCGTGTTTGCGCTTTGCTTGTCCGATGTATATTCCATCTTTTTCTTCTCCACTCTCAATATAACTCTGGAGTTTTTCCGAAAATTCCTTGATCGTATAAACGATGAAACCTGCTCGTTCTTCCATCGCTCCACGTCCTACCTGCAATGTATAGGCAAGGTTAACTAGATTGATGGAAGAATTTATGTCGTACGAATCTTGATCCAAAAGATCAAGTTCTTTACTATTTTGAATGAATTGTTGCAAACTCAGTGCATAATCGCGCAAACGGTCACGGTTTTTAGCGGAAAGCGGAATGATCACAGGAACTATCGAAGCAATATTTTTGCTATATTGTTGGGGTGAAACAAACTCTTCGATAACCAAATGGGCATTGGTTCCACTAAAACCAAAGGAACTTACCGTTGCTATCCTCCTTTTACCAGCATCAACTATCCAGTCTCGGTATTCTGTGTTTACATAAAATGGAGTTTCCTCTATTCTGATATGCTCGTTAGCTTCTTCATAGTGCAATGAAGGAACATACTTCTTGTGTCTCATACAAAGCAGAACTTTAATCAATCCTGCCACACCCGCCGCATAACCCGAATGACCCATATTGGTTTTTATGGATCCTATCGGGCAAATTTGTTTTTTATTAGTATACTTCCTAAATGCCTTTGTGAGTGCACGGATCTCAATAGGATCTCCCAACGGAGTGGCTGTCCCATGAGCTTCTACATAGCTTATATCCGTTGGGTTAATATTAAACTTCTCATAGATATTGGTGAGCAATTCTTCTTGAGCAAGCGCACTCGGTGCAGTAATTCCATTGGTTTTACCGTCCTGATTAAAATCAGAACCCTTTATTACACCTGCAATGGAATCCCCATCCCTAATAGCATCTTCCAAGGGTTTTAGCAGAACAACACCACAACCCTCTGAAAAAACAGTTCCATCAGCTGATTTGTCAAAAGAGGCACATCTTCCTTTTTCCGACTGCATTCCGATTTGATAAGTGAGAATGTGCATCAAAGGAGTGAAGTTTAAATAAATACCTCCAGCTAAGGCTAAATCATTTTCTCCATTTCTAATACTTTCACAAGCTAAGTGAATTGCAGCCAAAGACGAAGAACATGCCGTATCAATTGCTAATGCGGGTCCTTTTAGATTTAAAAAATACGATATCCGGGCAGCCAAAATAGCACTTGATGTCCCAGGAAAGGTCTGAGCCATTGTATCCTGCGAATGTAATGCTAGAACCCTACCATAATCACTAGTGGAACAACCAACATAAACACCGCATTTTTTATCGGTCAATGAAGATGGTGAATACCCTGCATCTTCAATTGCCTTCCACGCTTCTTCTAAGAAAACACGTTGTTGAGGATCCATTAATTGTGCCTCATGAGATGTAATATCAAAAAAAGAGGCATCAAATCGATCAACATCATCTACAAATCCGCTACGTTTTAGAGGTGCAGTATGTTTTTGAGTAGGATCTGGGTGATACCAGTCTTTGAATTCAGGCCAACGATGCTTAGGAACGTCTTCAATACAATGAACACCTTTTTTTAGTACTTCCCAAAATTCGCGAATATCTTTGCTGGAAGGGTATCGACAAGACATTCCCACTATAGCAACGTCCCTAGTTTTTTCCGGCTTAAAGGAATCTACTTGATTGGGGGTTTTTACTTTTAAATCGCCAATTGATTTAATCGAATTTCGTATTGCATCTTCTTTTACCCGCTGAAGTTTAATAGTTTCGACACTAAACACAACTTGATTAGATTCATCAACTATTTCAAAAAACAATTCGATACTATCTTCTTTAATATCTTTAATTTCAGCATTACAATAATAGACCATGCCTGTAAAAGTCCCAGCAATAAATAGATTGTCTATTTTATAGGGCAAAAAGGCATCATCATTTACTTCGTATTGTTTAGACAATTGAAAAGGGCCAAAACTCATAACTGTTGCAAGCCCACCACTAATAATCGAAGGCTTAAGCAAAAAACTATCTTCTTTTTCAATCAATCGAATCTCGCTCTGCGCATTCCGACTGCCAAACGAAAGTTTTTGTAAAGTCTTATAAAACGTTCCAACTCTAATATTTTTTGAAGAATAAGGAAGATAATCTTTGACATTGACCTCAACTAAATCGTTGATTGCGTGCTTTTCGTATTCGGAATACAATTGTTGTTTTTCATCAGCGGGATAAATAAAACCGCTCACATGCACTTTCTCCTCGCTAATATGATCTGATAAGCTCGACTTAACTACAAACCTGAATCCTTTATCTTTTTGCTTATAAAAAATTATTCTTACATAATGATTTATACCATCTTTTCCAACAAGAGGATTTACAATAGAAACATCTTTTAGAACAATTGATGATTTGGTTTTAAAACAATTTGTAAACGCAGCATAAACGAATTCAATATAAGCATCGGTTGGTAACACACATTCTCCGAAAACAAAATGCTCCCTTAAGCAGATATTGTTTTTAAGATTAATGATGAATTTTACTGACAATTCATTATTACCTTCGAAACTTTCCTTAACCGTTTCACTAAATTGATGCTCTGACTCAAATAAAGGAATAACCCTTTCTTCTGTAGGGTTTTCCTTAACTTGGGTTCTCATCTCATTTTCCAAAAATTTTGAAAATCTTATAATATTAGGGTAACTATAAATCTCTGTAGAGATTATTTTAAGTCCATATTCCTTATTCAAACTCTTAATCCATTCCACTCCAACAATGGAATCAAGTCCCATATCTGTAAATGGTTTGATAGGATCAACGTCCTTCGGTTCCATATACAAGGCCTTTGCCAAGCTTAGTATAAGTTCTTTTTGCAAAGATTCGCTGGAGCGTTTTTTGGGGAATTTCTCTTGCTCGTTTAAATTTGTTTTAACTAAGGGTTTAACTGGAATTGGAGTTCTATCTATAACTTCGGAAAATTCATTTGATAGTTTAATTTTTTGCGGTTTACCAATTGAAGATGCTAAGGGAAAAGAAAGATTCGAAGAATTATGCTCCACAGATTGTAATAAATTAAAAGAAACAATATCCGAATCACTACTCTTGGTTTGAAAGTGACGTGATGTTTGTTTTACATCAGGCCAATAATGCTCTTTAGCAAAGGGATAGGTTGGTAATCTTAGGCGCTGAGGTTTAATATTTCCATAAAATTTTCCCCAATCAAAATCAGCTCCTTTCACCCATATTTCAAGAAGTTTGGAAAGTTTTTTATTTGTAATCCATTTATCAATAGTTTCCTTCATATCATCATCCTGATAAATAGTATTCATATTATCAGAATGCACCACATGTCCTTGATATAGATCCTCTAAATCATCGCCAATTACATAAGACTGCAATTTTTCAATCAACTGCTCAATTGAACAAACAATGAAACCTAAACGTTCATCCATGGCATCCCTACCTACCTGCAAAGTATAGGCAATAGAAAGCAAATTCATACTGATGAAACTATTTTCTCTGCGAATAAAATCAAGTAAGTCGACTACTTTCTGCTTCAACTGTTCCTGAGTTCTTGCTGAAAGAGGAATAATAACTGATGAGTTACTGGATGATGGCAAATTACTCATCGGCAAAAATTCCTTGATAACTACATGGGCATTGGTACCGCTCCGCCCAAAGGCACTTACCGCTCCTGTGAGAGGTTTATTCTGCTCCCTTTTCCATTCACATGTTTTTTTATTTACAAAAAAGGGACTATCAGTCCAATTAATATATTCGTTTTCTTCCTCACAATTAACGCTTGCAGGGATTTTGTGGTTTTCTATCCCTTTTAAAAGACTTACAACGCTAACTAAACCTGAAGCCGCTAAGGTGTGCCCGAAGTTACTCTTGCAACTAGTTAGCGCACAATAAGGATACTGCTTTTTGTAAATATTTTTACTATTCAATAAAGCAAATGTGCTATTAAGTGCATCTACCTCCACAGGATCTCCAAGTTTTGTACCTGTGCCATGCGCAACAAGATGGGTGATGTCAAAAGCATTAATTCCAAAACGAGAGTAAATATTCTCTATTAATTCTGCCTGTCTTTTCCCGCTAGGAGCTGTAACACTAGTTGTCTTCCCATCGAAATTAATGCCGCTAGCTATGATTGTACCATAAATAGAATCCCCAGCCGTAATTGCAGCCGAAAGCGGTTTGAGCATTAGTACCACTACGGCTTCTCCCACTCCTATGCCATTAGCTTTATTCGAAAAACTATAACATTGTCCATCTTCAGAGAGCATTCCTGCTTCACTCATCATAATATAATCTGATGGTGAAAGTGTAAGCGAGATACCTGCCACTAGAGCCCCTTTACATTCCCCTTGCTGTAAACTCGACACAGCCTGATGAAGAGCAACCAATCCTGATGAACAAGCTGTATTGGTAGCAATTGTTGGACCACTTAAATCTAGAAAATAGGAGAGTCGTGAAGAGATCATTGCACTACCACTTGTTGTCACTCCATTTTTCTCCGAGATCAAATGATAATGACTCTCCTCCATTCCTACAAAAACACCTATATTTTCTCCACAAAGTGATTGCGGAGATATCCCTGCATCTTCTATTGCTTTATAAGCCTCCATCAACAATAAGCGCTCTCCGGGATCCATCTCCATAGCTTCGCGTGGCGAAATTCCAAAAAACATAGGGTCAAACTCATCTACACCATCAATAACGCCTCCTTTATTGGTGGTGATTTTATTGCGACTATCTCCAACTACAGTAAAATAATCCCTCCAATCCCAGCGTGTAGCTGGAATTTCTGCAATGGCATTTCTACCTTCCGCAAGCAAAGTCCACAACTCTTCAACAGTCCTTGCTTGAGGGAAACAACCAGACATTCCTATAATGGCAATTGGCTCAAAGTGCGAATTACTTCCTACATTGTTCAATTCTGAACTTTTATCATTCACATCTACCTTAGATTGAATATGGAAAGAGTTTACATTTAGAGTGTTACTCAAAATATTCGAATCAGAAATATCGGTCTGAAGATGTTTGTAAAAATTTTGCAATTGGGCAAAGTGTTCCGTTATGTAATAATGAACCAGATGTTTAATTGTTGTCCTTTTAAAAAATAATGCGGGGGTTACATGTATTCCAAAATTAGCAGTCAAAAGTTTGGCAAACTCACCTAATCGGATTGAATCAAAACCAAAATCCATTAAACTCGTTAATTCATCAATTTTGGCAGGTGATAATTTTAAACATGCAGAAATCAATTGTTTTATATCTCGCAAGAGGCATTCTTCTAAGGAAAAACCCTGATAGGAGAAACGTTCTTTAGGTACTTCAAACTTAAGAACAGGCATGGTGTCAGAAACTCCAAAGAATAGTTCTGAGCGATAAAATTGCTTTAAAATAGAATTAACTCGATCAACATTTCCAGTCATAACAAGTGTCTGCTGATGATCTGCCTGCAAAAGATATTGCCATATATCTATTCCGTCAGCAGTTGATAAAACACTTTGTCCACTATACTTCAAATTCATTTCAATCTGATCACGACCGCCTAAACTAATACTACCTTCCTGCCATAGAGGCCAGTTAACAACTATTGTTCTACCCAATTGTTCCTTAGTTTTCTGGCGATAATACCCATGTGCCATTAAAAAACGATTTGCAATTGCATAATCGCAACGTCCTAAGTCACCCAACATTGCGGATGTAGAAGAAAAGTAACAAATAAAATCTAAGTTCCTAGCACCAAGTATTTCATCTAACAGCATGGTTCCAACGGTTTTGGAACTCAAGACTGCCTCAGTTTCAGTTGGAGATTTTTCGTAAAAAGCCTTTACGGAGTCAACACCCGCAGCGTGAATAACTCCAGATAAGTCAAGAGGCAACTCTTTACCCAAATCTATCATTGCCATCCTATCACATATATCAACAGAGTGGTATTGCACTTCTCTTGCACCTACCTGTCTTAATATCTCCACCAGTTCTTGGATTTCAGGGGACATTGACCGCCTACCCACAAGAATCAATTTTGCTTGATATTTTTCAGCTAGATAATTGGCGAATTTGAAACCCAGAGCACCACAACCACCTGTAATCAGATAACTACCACTTTGCTTAATAACTGGCTCTTGCTTTGTCTTATTTAAATCAATAGGTTTTAAGGATAATGTAAATCTTCGACCTTCTTTATACCAAAGAACACCGCTCATTTGGGTTGCATCCAACAATTGTTGAAGCGTAAATTGGGATATATCTGAGTATAACAATGTGCATTTCACATGAGGCAAAAGTAACCTTAAGGATCTCTCAAATCCAATCCAAGAATAATCCCAGCAGGTGTTTGCAAGAGAAGGATCATAATGACCTACCAAAGTAAGATGATAATTAATATTTTGCCATACCCTAACGGTCTTAAACAATTGAAATAGAATTTGAACTCCAACTTCTCCCCTATCTTTTGCCCATGTATAAACAACTTTCAGTAATGGGTTTCTTCTATCCAAATATTGATGAACCTGATCGAAAACTTTCTCTAAATCAGACAGATCATTAAAACGGCAATAAAAAGTTCTTTCATCTCTTTTTTCGAAATGATCAGCCTCGATTACTACAAAAGCATTTGCTAAATGTTCCGATTCAGTATCGTTTTCAATTTGCTTTTGAAATTCTGTATCGATAAAGAGTAGATATTGATCGGATTTATTATCTAGTTTAACTTGTGAAATTGGTTGCGCTTCCCAATATTCTTGAAAAAAAAGTTCTTTCTGTATTTCTTTAATCAAGATCGCTTGTTCATTAGAGATAACGTGATCTTCTTGCTCATTGCCAAAAGTATCTATCCAATATCTGTCCTTCGCAAAAGGATATGTGGGTAGACCTATACATTGTGGGTTGTTCTTGTCATCAATGTCATTGTAGAGTCTCTTCCAATCAATATCGACACCGGTCGTCCAGACTATTCCAAGCTGATTCCAGTCCTTTTCGCATATCGCCCGCTCAATTAATTTTTTTCCAGTCTGCCCTTGCAATAAGGACGGAATGTTTGCGTTAGAGGAACTGATCTGCCCTGACCAGACATTGGGATCATCTTTACCGTTCAACCACAGTTTCAGTTTGCATTGCAAATCATGCCAGTCTTTAACTTTGATTGCCAAACGCTGCTTCATGGCTGTTCTACCAACCTGCCAACTATAAATCGCATCAATAAAATTAACATCTCCAGCATTCTTTTCTGCCCAATCTATCACCTGCTGAGCATAAACTTGTAAGCGTTCACGATCTACCGCCGAAAGAACAAACAAGTAACTATCGCATGACCAAGTATTTATTTCTGAATGTTTATTAATGACATATTCCTGCACAACAACATGTGCATTTGCTCCACCAGATCCAAAACTGCTCACCCCTGCCACTCGTGGATACTTTGCATCCCAATTCTGATGTCTTTCCTGAATATAAAAAGGAGTATCCTCTAAAATGATCCTAGGATTTAATTGCGTGAAATTTAAATTTGCAGGCAATTGCCTATATTTCAAACTCAAAATTACTTTGAGTAAACCAGTAATCCCAGCGGCTGATTCAAGATGTCCCATATTACTCTTAATGGAACCTATCCCACATTTGGATTGACCCTCTGGTTTCAAATGAGACCATGCAGTTTTAATACCTTCTACTTCAATTGGATCCCCTAAAGGAGTACCTGTACCATGGGCTTCTATATAAGTAATGTCATTTGCTGATACTCCTGCACTCCTCCATGCTGCAACCAACAACTCACCTTGCTTTTGAGGATTAGGAACAGTTAAACCAGCCGCTAATCCTCCATGATTTATTGCACTACCCTTAATCACAGCATAAATTTGATTTCGATCCCGAACAGCATCGGATAGCGGCTTGAGTAACAACATTACAGCTCCCTCTGAACGCACATATCCATTTGCCTGAGAATCAAAAACCTTGCACCTTGCATCTGGAGATAGCATGCCGGCTTTATAATATGCAATGGAAAGTTCAGGATAACATATGAAATTTACTCCGCCTACAAATGCCATTGAACATTCGCCTGCACGCAAGGATTGAATAGCCGTATGTAAGGCCACCAGAGAAGATGAGCAAGCAGTATCAATAAGCAAACTTGGACCTGCAAAATCGAAAAAATATGAGATCCTGTTTGCTAAAATGGCAAGTGAGGATCCAATTGCATGATGAGCCTCAGTCTCTAATTTTGCATCTTGAATCAGTCTACCATAGTCGCTATTGCTAGCTCCAATAAAAACACCAGTACTTGTATTTTTCAAGGCAGATGGTAACAGAGTTGCATTTTCAATGCATGACCAAGTTAATTCAAGCAGAATACGTTGTTGGGGATCAGTAATTTGCGCTTCAGCAGGAGAAATGCGAAAAAAAGAGGCATCAAAAGTATCCCCATCTTTGATAAAACCGCCCCTATCAATACCTGATTTGTCAGCACTCATGGGCCATGCTCCTCTTTCATTGGGATAAGAACTGATAACAGAGCACCCTGAAGCGAGCATCTGCCATAATTGATCCTGTGTTTCAATACCGCCAGGGAGTCTACAGGAAACCCCGATAATAGCAATATCAGATGAAAGATTTTTTTCAATATTTTCATCAAAAGCAACAACTTGCCTGGGTAGTTTTTTTTCTGTCTGTTTTATATGATTTCCAGTTATTGTGATTGAACTCGTTGAATGAAGAAGAACTATCAAATAGTCGATCACTTTACGCATACTATTATATTGGAAAAAAAATCCAGGATGCAATTCCCGATTAAATTTTGCTGCAATTTGCTGTTGCAAGACTAGCAAATCAGATGAGTTAAGTCCCATCTCCATAAGAGGGTGCTCGAGGTCTAATGCTTTTTCAGGCGTATTCAGCAAAATGTTTACAATGCCTTCCAAAAAAAGACGAATGTGCTCTGGATTTATAGGAACTTGCGAATTATTTTCATCCATTTGTTTTTCGCCTGTATCGCATCTTTGATTCCATCTAACCCTTTGGTAAACATTATATTCTACTAAAACACCATAACCTTGATTAGCATTATCACGTGGTCTATAATTGGCCAAAGGTTTGACAATTTTTGCACCGTGCATATAATGAAAGGCTAATATAGGATCCTGCTTGTACCCCTCTTGTTGAATATATTGCTCAAAAGATTGGTTTCTTTCAACATCATAATTTTTGCACAGAGTCACACCAATAATCTTAGTAATCCCTACCATAAGACTGCATCTCTGCAACATAAACTCTAGCAATTGGTCGCCATAACCAAAATTCTGAACATTTGGATTGATATTGACTGCCAGCAATTGAATAATAGAGCCTGATGCCTGATGCAATTCCTGAATATTTGTAGCATTATATTTTTCTAACGCATCAGTATTAGCAATACGCTGACTGTAGATTACACCCAAAACCCGACCCTCCTTTACCAAAACAAATTGGCCTTGCGGATATTGTTGCAGGCGCATGCGAATTTGTTGATGGGGGGATCGTAATTGTTTTGGCCAGCAGAGTTCTTCCAACTGATAAAGACTTTCCAAATCTTCCATGGCGGCAAAACGGATTATATAATCCCGTTTAGTCAAGTGATGAAGGCTTATTCTGCAAAAATCTGCCATTTTCGGATAACGTTTCGCAGGATATGAGTTAAACAATCCTGCATTTGCAGCCAGAGTTATAAAAACTTCGGCAGTGATTAAGTATTGGTGTGAAAAATAGTGTATTGTATCGAAATAGAAGTTTTCTGATTTGTCTATATTCCTATGAACAATTTGGGCTGGTAAAGCATGCGCCTCTAAAATAAGTAAATCCGATCCAAAGATATTTTGAGCCCAAGAAGACAAGTGTCTCTTCCAATGACTTAAAACTGTAAAACTACTGAGCAACTGACCATGCTGATCAAGGTAGTAACTGGGATGTTCACCTGCTAGAATATCTAGTCCTCTGTCAATCAACCGTTTCGAGTCATCTAGGAAAAGGACATCATTTGTATCGATAGAAATGTTATGATCCAAGAAAGAGCGAAGATGAAGAACCTGCACTCCATTTAATCCAAACTTCTCTAAAGTTTGATTGATTTCATCTGGTTTATTAATATCACCTAAAAAGGTAATATGTTTAATACCAAGTGAGGTTAATGTGTTTTCAGTTTCTTTCAGAGCCTGCAGATTATAATCAACACCGATCAAATCCAGTGAAAATAATTCTAAATTCTGTCCACGAACTGTATGTTCTTTAATAGTTTGATAAATCTCCTTGAGCAGAGAGCCATCACCACAACCAACATCAATAATCGACTTGGGCTGTAGTTCCAACGGAAACTGGTTAAAAATATCGATTACAGTTTGACGAATATCTTTAAAATACGTTCCGTGTTGTAGTTCGTTAGAAACTAAATTAAGTTGTCTATCCAAATGACTTTCTTCACCATGCTGGTTTATGCTAAAAACTCGCTTACAATTCCCAAATAAAAGATCTTCCATTTCAGCAAGCATAGGTCTATACGAAGCTGCAATGTCAAATACGCTTGTCTCCAGCATGTATTTACCTGCATTGGTCAGTTGGTTTCTATCGACTGACAGCCATTGCTGCTGAATAAATAATTTTTCTATTGCTTGAGCAAGCAGTACATCCCTTTTCTTAATTTCTTCAATTAATTTATCCTGCTCCAGTTCTCTCAATACAAGAATCAATGGGAGGATGACGGCACCTTGCATCAGTTTTGATGAAAGTTTCTTTTTCATTTGCATGTGAAAAAAAACTGAACTTATTTTTTCACTAAGTATACTTGCATTTATTGGCTGCTGTACCAATTGTTTTAAATCAATTGCATAAAGCGGACTCAGATTCAAGCAAAAGGAATCATAATCTGCTTGCTCAGTTATTTGATAAGCGTCTCTGGTATTTTTTTCAAGCCAACCTAGCGACTCAAGAGCCTGAAGCGCAATTGTAAAATAGCCCTCATTTGCTTTAAGATTTTTAATAAGCCATGAACGTTCCTTAAATTTATTCTTATTGAATAATTCGAACAATCCATGTTTCCGACACGCCTCAATAATAGGGGTGGCGACATAACCATGGCAATAGATATTTAACGAACTTAACATTTTATTTACAATGTAGTATCATAATGGTAATTAGTGTCTGCAAGAAAACCACAGATAACCTTAATCAGAGGGATTGTAAAGAAATCTGCACTTTGAAAAATCTGAGGTTTCTTTATCGGGATCGAAACTATATTTGGTTTGTCCAATGGACACTTGGTTTTAGAGATATAATAATAACTGGCTAATTTGAGATTCGAGATGAAAAATGTAAGATTATATCAATTCATAGAAAACTTGCAATTTTTAACATATGGATTTTTAGAGACATAGAATTATTCCTCAAAAAAATATGAGTTTTTTGAGGAATTATCTTTTCTTGCAGATACTAATTATCATTTGAACAACAGATATTTTCATTCAAATGCTAAAGTTTGGATGATCCAATTCAAACGTGAGCAGGGACAACAGTGTTCTAACCAAAGGCATCAATGGAATATCAAAAGAGGGTATCCAAAAAACCCATTTTTTTGAAGATCCTCATTGCGAACGAATAGAAGCAATCTGCTGATCAGAAGAAGATTGTCTCTGTCGTTCCTACTTCGCAATGATGGTTTTCTAGGTTTTTTGAATACCCTCCATATTCTGGAAGAAAAACTACTTTCTATGATTTATTCCACAGGCTTCACTTCCCTTAAATCGAAATAACCGTTATACCCCTTTAAATAGATCGCTATTGATAAAACTTTTAGCACATTTTTTGAGGCACCGAGTGGATTCGAACCACTGAAATAAGGTCTTGCGAACCTTTCCCTTAACCACTTGAGTACGGCGCCTTTTTTCATTGCCCGCTAGGGCAATGGGAAGTAACAAAAAGTAATGATTGCTTACTTCATTTATTTATGATGAAATCTAAACTACTTTACTGGTTTCACCTCCCTAAGATCGAAGTACCCATTGTAACCTTTCATATAGACTGCTGCCCTATGACCAAATAGCACTACCGCCTCGGTACGGGTTTCTAACTCCGTATCGTAGAGTTCTGAGGTTACCTTAGTTCCTATTGGATAGGTTTTGTTCCAGTTCTCAACCATACTTTGCGGATCTTGCTGTCCTTTTTGCTTTGATGCAGGCTTTTCTTTCTTGGATTCCAACTCCTTGTTCTTTGCCGATGCCTCAACTTTGGGATTATCCAATACATTATCAAGGCTTTGCTCCTTATTAGATTCGATTTCCTGCTTGGGTTGATCCTTGGTAGGTTTTACGTTTGGAACGTAATCTTTCTTAATCGTTCTAATTAACTTAGTAAGAACATCTCCCACTCCAAGTTCCTCAATTTCCATCTCACCCTGATCCAATATATATGTAATACTATCCGACCACCTTACACAGTTGGATATCTGATCTATTAGGTTTTGAGCAACCTTTTCTGGCTCATATGGTTTACCTGTAACATTTGCAATTACTGGTATTTCTGGTTTAGAAAATTTTGTTTTCTTTACGTGTTTTCCAAACTCAGCTTCAGCCTCTTTCATATAACGTGAGTGAAACGCCCCGCTAGTATTCAATGGAATGAACATAGTATTTGCTTTTTGAAAAAACGCCTGCGAATTATTTACTTCTTCTTTTAAACCGGAAATTACGATTTGATTGGGAGAATTATGATTAGCAATATCAATAGTTGTAAGATTAGCTTCTTTCAAAATTTCCTGAATTTGCTTTTCAGAAGAGTTTATAATTGCTGCCATCCCACCATTCTTAGCTTGGCTCATTAGTTCACCTCTCTTTTTAACCAGTTTAAGACCATCCTCAAAGCTAAATACTCCAGCTGCCTGTAATGCATTATACTCACCTAAACTATGACCTGCTACAAAATCGGGTTTTTTTCCATCATCCTTAATTTTTTTTTGATAGGACAAAGCATTCACTACATACAGTGCTGGCTGAGTATACTGGGTTTGACCTAATTTTTGTTCGGGATCGTTTAGGCAAAGTTCTTTAATTGAATATCCCAAAATATCATCTGCCTGTTTAGTCAACTCTGCAAAATCATCAAATAGAGTCCCTCCCATTCCTTTTTTTTGTGATCCTTGGCCTGGAAATACGTATGTTTTCATAATTTTCAATTTATTTAATCGAGTTATTTTCTCATTAATACAAATCTTATTCTGTTCTATGTTTTAATACTATAGATGTGTTTATTCCACCAAAACCAAAAGAATTACTCATGGCAACATCAATTCGGTGATTAATCGCTTCGACACCACAGAATTTTAGATCTTTACGAATTGGCTCTTCCAAATTTTTATTTGGGTGAATAAACCCTTCTCTCATCTGTAATACAGTAGCTATTGCCTCAACTATTCCTGCAGAATATAAACAATGACCAGTTAAGCCTTTAGTAGCATTTAACCACAAATCCGAAGTGTGGTTTCCGAATACATGGCTAATGGCCTCTGCCTCTGTTATATCTCCCAAAGATGATGAACTTCCATGTGTATTTAAATAATCAACCTCTGAGGCTGAAATTCCGCTCTGGGCTAAAGCCGAGAGCATAGCTTTTATTTCACCATTTACATTAGGGTTTGATGAACTATTACTATCAAGGTTTATTGAACTACCTATGATTTCGGCTTGGAATGGAACCCCTCTTTGGGCTGCACTTGATTCAGACTCAAGAATAACACATGCACAAGCTTGTCCATATATAAATCCTTCATGCTGAGTATCAAATGGACGACAAGCTTTATCTGGCTGATTAGAGTATTTTTTTCCTCCCATGGCTCCAATATTAATAAATCCTTGAATATCCATAGGGGACAGATCAGCAACAATACCAACCACTAAACATACATCTACCAAACCGAAAAGAACTTGCTGATAACCTTTAATTATACCCACATTTCCAGTTGCAGAGGCACCACCAACAACAAATCCTTCGCCTTTGATGTCGAATAACTCACTTAGAATCCCCACTTGATTTGTCTCTAAAAACTCAAGCGCATATCGGGGGGAAAGATACTCAGGGTTTTCCCTAAATTTTGGAATTAAATTGTATTGGTAGTTTTGAGTACCGTTTTGCCCGGCTATAATCAGTCCTATTCTTTCTGGTAAAGTTTTGTTGCTGAATAACTGTGCATTTTGCCATGCTTCTAATGCAGATATTATGGATGTTCGAATAGCAAAAGGTGCTCTTTGTCCTAACCGCTTAGCATCAGCCAATGTTTTTTCAGGTACGCCTTGAAAACGATTTAGTAATTCTGAAAAGGAAAAATTCTGAATTTCAGCAGCAATATCAACTGATATCTTTGGCTCTTTTATGCTTGTCGCTTGCTTAATACCGGATTTCCCATTTTTCAAAGAATTACAAAATATAGAAACATTATCACCTATGGAAGAAACTATTCCCATCCCGGTAATTCCGACTTTATTTCTCATCAACATTATTTACCTCGTATTACTTAAAATAGTTAAGGCTAATCTGTACTCTATTGCAATTGATGGTAAATCGTAATTCTTATTTATTGGCATAATTTTCGACTAGTACATCAACCATTCCCTCGATGTTGCTGACCTGTGCAAAACTCATTAATGGTATTTTCAGGCCTAGCTCTTCCATTGACATCGTAACGACTTCCATCCGATCGATTGAGTTTGCCCCCAGATCTTTTAATGCTTTTTCAATAGTAATCATCTCAGGTTTTACATCTGGAAGAACCTCCATGATAACATTTTTAACTACTCCGTAAACGTGTTCTTTTGACATAATTCTTCTTCTTTTAGATTAATAATTTCAGTAAATTCCTTCGAGGCGCCGAGTGGATTCGAACCACTGTATAAGGTCTTGCAAACCTTTCCCTTAGCCACTTGAGTACGGCACCTTACTTATTACTGTTTACTAGAGCAAAGAAGAATATCAAAGTCAATAAAACACTCCTTTGACATAATTCTCTCTTCCTTTAAGAATGCTGTATTTAAAGATTACTCTTGAGGCACCGAGTGGATTCGAACCACTGCATAAGGTCTTGCGAACCTTTCCCTTAACCACTTGAGTACGGTGCCTTGTTTATTACTGTTTACTAGAGCAAAGGAGAGTATCTAGGTCAATAAAACACTCCTTTGACATAACTCTCTCTTTCTTTAAGAATGCTGTATTTAAAGATTACTCTTGAGGCACCGAGTGGATTCGAACCACTGCATAAGGTCTTGCGAACCTTTCCCTTAACCACTTGAGTACGGTGCCTTTTTTTTTGTAACTGATGGTTTTAACAATGAGGTATATCAAATTCGTAAAAATGACATAATTCCCTCTTTTTTTAATTATTCTGTACTAATAGACTTTTATTGAGGCGCCGAGTGGATTCGAACCACTGAAATAAGGTCTTGCGAACCTTTCCCTTAACCACTTGAGTACGGCGCCTTTCTTTTTTATTAGTGATATGGTTTACATCACTTTTTACGGTAATCAAATATTATATAAATACTTAACAAAAATCAAAAAATTTAAATATGTTTTGCCCTTTTCTTAAACGATATTTAGCAAAGTCATTTTCGTTTTTAAATTGCAGATATATATTATCCTTTAATAGAAGTGAAAACTTTTGACCTGGCGGTTTCCCGTAATTATGGCCAGGGAAAACATTCGTTTCTGGTTTAAGCCTGCTTTTTAGATGCTCCAAACTTGCCCACATAGTGTGGGCGGCTTGTGTACCAGAACACAAGCCACAACCTTCTGCAAACAGGGTATCGCCAGTAAATAAATTATCTCCTACTAGGTAACAAACACTTCCAGATGTATGGCCTGGCGTAAGTATAGGTTGAATCAGCATATTACCAACTGGCCATGGGATTTCATCTATACCAACCAATTGCTGAGCATAAAATCCTGATGTCACTATTTCTTCATTAGACATCCATATTGGACAATGGTATTTTGCTGCTAGGGGCTTGGCTAAATGAATGTGGTCAGGATGGGAATGAGTTAGTAAAATTCCACTCAGACTTGTTTGAGTACTCGCTAAGGCCTGATCTATTTTGTCCATCTCCCACGCTGGATCTACAATAACAGATTGATTGTTAACAGGATCAATTACTAGATAATTGTAATTGATCATAAACATACATGTCATTTTCAACACAACAACTTGTGGTACAATCTCACAACACTCTATACCTCTATAATCTTTATTCATTATTAAATCGCCAAGTTTCATTAACATCTAAATTAATCTGTTTAAACTTGTTAACGCATTTTTTTAGAGGCACCGAGTGGATTCGAACCACTGAAATAAGGTCTTGCGAACCTTTCCCTTAACCACTTGAGTACGGTGCCATGGTTAAATATTTTTAAACCCCAATGTTCATTGAATACTTATAGATTTTCCTTAGCGTTTTTTTCATTGTACAAAATATCTATTAACTCTCCAAGGTTTACAATTTTTCGAATAAAATCGTACACGGCATCAGAAAAAATATCCTCATCATATAATCGGAAATTTTAATCGGAGTATGACTTTTGATGTCATAGTTGCTTCGACTTTACCATTCCTAAATCTTTGAATATTATCGTTTCATTGCAATTAGAAAATCACTTTACATCCTAATAGCAAGAGAGATGGCAGCATAATGTAAAACCTCAATATTTTCCCTGTCATATCCTCAAAAATTGTCATTTTAATTACACGAAGAGGACTCCCATACCTTTTAAGCGTTGAATCAAAAGTTCACCTTTGAGAGCTTAGTCAATTCAAACACTCATTACTGCTTAAAGAAACGTTTGTTATATGCGGCAAAACGCTCACGAACCTGTTCCTCTTTCAACCCGAATTGCTCCAAACTATATTGGTGCTTGCCGTGCTTATGTTGGCAATTTTCAGCAAGGAATAATTTCATCTGCTGTTCGACAGAAGATGACCATGTTAGTCCGCACTGATCATACAAATCGCGCATGGTGGCAATTGGGTCAACAACCAGATCTTTATAATTTCTGTCAATAAAACGCACTTTAGAATCCGGGTTAGATTCAGCCTGTTTGCGGTCTTCCATGGCCTGATCAATCCATAATCCAATCAAATCCAAAGTGAATTGTCCCACTTTTTCTGGAAGAACCTTATCATGAAAAATTGACCAAGATGTCATAAACAGACTGGCTGCTGATGGAATCGTTTCTATTGGATCACGGTGTAGATGGATAATACAGGCATCAGGGTAGACCTGCATCAAAGATTTCAGTGAACGAAGATGCCCCGGGGCTTTCAATACCCACCTCTCCCCACGATTCCGGTATTGAAGCAATTGAAGTTGTTTTTTATGTCGTTCATAAAGAGGTCGCAGAGGTTGCTTATTCAACCATTGATAATAGTCTGGCAGATCGAACTCTACCATCAAAGAATCGCTTATTAAATCATTCTCGAAGAGAAGGATGCATTCATCAGGCAGGCGCGCTCCAAGTTCATGAATCGCCTTGAGCTGTGGGGCAATCCTGTATACCATGCTGAGTTTTTTCTCTGCTTTCTGAATACGCTGGTCAGTTGCATCGGTCTCCTTCTCTGGTGGCGGACATGGACGCTCCATTTCCCAGTACTTCGGACTCCTCAGTCTTGTATCCTGAGCAAATAATCGTTGAAGAAGCGTTGTTCCTGTTCTCGGCAGACCTGTTATAAAAATTGGCCGTTCGATGGGCTGCTCGAGAATATCAGGAGAGGCGGCAAGCGTTGCGTCTATCTGTAAACGATTCGAAACACGCTCCATGATCAAATTTCGAAAGGCTATTCGCCCCATAGGCTTAAAACTGGGCTGCTGATTTGCGCTTTGCACTAGCACTTCAAGTGGTTCTCGAAATGAATCATCTATGATATTATTGATCTCGGAGTTCACCATAGCCTTCTGAATTATGGTTTCGGCATTCGCATCACCTACACGTATACCGATAGAACGGAGCAACCGCCCCACCATGTTGAAGATGCTAAATATTAATAAAATTATTCTATCTGACGGTTTCACTGACGGCTGTTTATTCTCCATTTTTTTATTCTTAATTTATTGATTCTGGTATTCGAAAATTCTGTATAAACTTTTTATATTTCTTGTTTAAATAAAACGTTTACATGAAATGTGTTGTAGAAGAACCTCTGCTTAAGATTTTGAGGGATTAATAGGCTTCACTTCCCTTAAATCGAAATAACCGTTATAACCCTTCATATAAACCGCCGCCCGGTGACCAAAAAGTAACATTGCCTCAGTTCTAGTTTCTAATTCTGTATCATAAAAGTCTGAGATTACTTTAGTTCCTACCGAATAGTCCTTATTCCATTGCTCAACCATATTTTTCGGGTCAAGAATTTCCTTTGATTCAACTGCTGGTTTTTCTTTTTTTGACTCTGACTCTTTGCTAATTACTGATGTTTCCACTTTCGAATTATCTGATGTGGTTTTGTCACTTTTCTCCTTGGTGGATTTGGCTTTTTGTTCGGGTTGATCCTCTGTAGGTTTTCCATTAGGAACGTATTCTTTTTTTATTGATCTAATTAATTTTGTCAGAACATCTCCTACTCCCAACTCTTCAAATTCCATCTCTCCCTTATCCAGTAAGTATTGAATGCTCTCAGCCCATCTTACGCAATTGGACATCTGATCAATTAAATTTTGAGAAATCTTTGTTGACCCGTATGGTTTGCCTGTTACATTGGCTATTACCGGGATATTGGGTTTTGAGAATTTTGTTTCCTTTACAAATTTACCAAATTCTGTTTCGGCCTCTTTCATATAGCGAGAGTGAAAAGCCCCGCTAGTATTTAACGGAATGAACATGGCATTTGCTTTTCCGAAATATGGCTGTGAATTATTAATATCTTCTTTCAACCCAGAAATGACGATTTGTGATGGAGAGTTAAGATTCGCAATGTCTATTGTGGTCAGATTCGCATCTTTCAGAATTTCCTGAATCTGTTGTTCTGTAGAATTTATAATAGCTGCCATCCCTCCGTTCTTGGCTTGGCTCATTAGTTCTCCTCTTTTTTTAACCAATTTCAGTCCATCCTCAAAACTAAATACTCCAGCAGCATATAATGCGTTATATTCTCCGAGGCTATGCCCTGCTAAAAAATCGGGTAATTTCTCGTCATCCTTAATTTTCTTCTGGTATGACAGGGCATTCACTACATAAAGTGCTGGCTGAGTATATTGGGTTTGATTCAATTTTTTATCAGGATCGTCCAAACAAAGTTCCTTTATCGAATATCCCAATATGATATCAGCTTGTTTTGTTAAATCAGGGAATTCATCAAACAGGTTTTCGCCCATTCCTTTTCTTTGTGATCCTTGGCCTGGAAATACGTATGTTTTCATAACTTTCTACTTGTTTAATCGAGTTATTTTCTTATTAATATTATTTTACCTGCCCCACACTTTAAATACGATAGATGTGCTTATTCCACAAAAACCAAATAAATTATTTATTACTATAGACATTATACTGATTAGATTATAATCATGCTGATTATCAGTGCTAAATATTACCAACTGATGCTTAATCTATATAAATTTAATGTCAATTTCAAAATTAAACTTTAATGTTCGTATATATTCGATTTATTCTTTAGCAAAAGCTCCTTTAAGGAAAAACATTATTTCTTTATCAGGAAAATCTATTTTTTCTGCTCACAGATATGAATTACAAAAATATTGTGAATAAAACTAGCCTTTCTTTTATACTAGTGCCTCTTCCGATAAACTGATTCCCAATTTCTCTATAGCTTTCAAATCATTTCCAAATTGATTTATCATTTGTAAAGAAATGGAACGGGAATCAGATGAAAGTATATACTTAACAAAAGTAGCCAGAGTTCCACTTGGACCTACATCGATAAAAATATAATCCCCCTTTTTAAGCATCCATTCAATTGTTTTCATAAAATCGACCGGGTATCGGATAACTTCCCAGAAATAATTCTTACTAATCTCATGGAGTGTCTCATTTTTCAATGAAGAAATCATTGGAATACCGATGGAAGATATATTTAATTTTGAGATCATCTGATTAAACTCCGATTCAATGGGATCTATTAGTTCCGTATGAAAACCATATTTGACCGGTAATTTTTGAGAGATTAAATTCATTTTATTCAAACCTTCTTGAAGATTCCTAATATCACTGGACAAACCGCTCACCACAAAACTCCTCTGAAAGTTTTTCCCAGTGACCCAACAGTTTTTAAAAAGGTCGGGGAATTCAGTCGTAATTTCTAACGATTCAATTACAGCCAGCATCTCTACTTGTGGCGTATTTTCTTCAGCAAGCCTTGCCATACCAACTACTACCTCAATACCTTCTTCCAATGAAATAGCCCCAGAAACAACAGATGCTGTTATCTCCCCAAGACTGTATCCCAGCAGAAAATCGGGTTGAACACCCATTTCCATGAGTACACGAACCAGACTGTATTCAATACATAACAATGCTGGATTAGTATATAAAAGATGGTCAAATGATTCACTTTTTTTGCGCCCAGAATAAAGGATATCAATCAAAGAGATTTGAATATGAGGTTGAACTATTTTATCACAATGATCCATCCATAATTTGAATTGTGCATGATTTTCATAGAGCTCTTTTCCCATGTGATAGTATTGAGAACCCTGACCCGAAAACATAAATATGATCTGTCTATTCATTGAAATATTCGTAAATCGTAATGTTTTTTCCAAAACCAAAACAACTATTAACTTCTTGTATTTATCTAACTCTATATCTGAATGAAATTAAAAACATTGTCATGCTTTTTATTATATCCTCAAATCAATTTCCAAATAAAGTCTTGATTCGCTCTCTCACCTCTGGTTGATGGAATGTTTTTTCATGCATTACTAATTCCTGATCGATCACCTTTGAAAGTCCTTCACGGAGGTAGGCAACCAAATGATCTTTTAAAGTAACGAGTGATACTCTCGGTTTCTCTGCAATATTTATGGCCAAGTCCAAAGCATACTCCATTACTTGTTCCCTCGGAAGAACTGGAAAAGCAATTCCTCTCTTCTGCAACTCTTCTCCACGGTAAGTCCTAGCTGAAAACATCATTTCTTCAGCTAAGCTAATTCCCAACTTTTGGGGAAGGATTAGGGTGGCTCCCATACCCGGTGTAAAGCCGTATTTCATAAAGTTGGTGGCATAAATACTCTCCCGACTTAAAATCACAAAATCAGCAAACATCCCCATCACAAAACCACCTCCAATTCCATGTCCCTGCATTGCCGAAATAACTGGTATAGGACAGTTCAATGCCAAACTGTAAAGATCATGATCCGTAAATTTTGCTTTACCATCAGAAAGATCGAGCAATATTTCTTTAGTACCTCCACTGGCAAAATAGCTATCATAGCCAGTTAAAATTACTACTTTATATTGGGTTTGGGTTTTGATAGTTTCAAAAGCATCGATTAAGCCATCTGTCATCTCGTTAGAGAATGTATTCTTATTAACTTTATCTTGCATTTTGAGTTGAATAATTCCATTACCCACCTCACTCAGTTCAATGACCTGATTTGACATATCTAATTTCCCTCCCAAGGGAATTGTCCCGTCAATACGTACTGTGCAATCTTTTCCATGTTATTTTGATCGGAAAATACTTCTATATTAGCTTCAAGTGCTTTGGATTTAGATTTCACAAGAACTTCATCCAAAGTACTCATGTACCGTTTGTAACGAGAAATCCCTGTCTTGGAAAGCCGTCTTAGTCGTAATAAATGTTTTCTCAGCAAATTTTCACTCTTCTCTTCATAGGCATCCACCAATCCCCAATCATGAGCCTGTTTTGCTGATATAGGTTGTGTCATCAGGGTCATATAATTCGCTTTTGAGAAGCCCATTCTGCGAATCAAAAATGGTAAAACACAGGCTGGCATCAGTCCAAAAAGTAGTTCAGATAAACTGAATACTGCCTTCTCTTCACATAGCACTACATCACACGCTGCAACAAAACCAACACCTCCGGCATTAGCCTTCCCTCTAACATGAGCAATCGTGATATAGGGACCAAAAGCCAGTTTTAACCACAAATTATACAAAGGTTCAGGATTTTGTTCTTCGTGTTTTTCTACATTTGTAAGATTTTTTTGAATCCCCTTAAAGTCTGCACCAAAACAAAACACTTCTGGTGAACCTTCTAACACAACAATTTTTATAGACTCTTCGCACAGTGCAAGCACTTTGGTAAACTCATCAATCAAGCAGTCATTAATTGTGTTGTTCTCCTCCGGGCGATGTATTTGAATAAAACAAACATCAGAATCAAATCTGACCCGAATCGTTTCATATGTTCTTGTTATATCCATTCGTACACTCTATGAAATTCTTTTATCTCTTTTAAAAATAGTATTTCTTTGCCCTGAGCTTTTCTAGCTTGAGGAATGAAACTCGTATCTAAAATTACGTTTCTTGTACCAAATTTTACTGCGTTGCTTCCCACAAGCAGGTTATCGTATTCTTTCATCGACAACTCATATCTTTTATCCAGATGGTCTTTAATTTTGAGTGCTCTCAATCGTTCCTGACCTTCTTTTCTGGCAACACCACTAAAAAATTCCGAACAACAGCCAGACCCATAAGAAAAACAACCTATCCTTTGAGGTGTTTCAAAATTACCATGATCAATTGTACTAGCAAGAGACAACATAGCTGTAGCTCCCATAATATTGGCTACACGCTGACAATAGATCAGGCTCGGAGTTACTCGACGTTGAAAATCTTCCTCGATCTCTTCTGGTTTAGCCCTAACTATTTTACGCATCAAGTTGCGATGGGCTCCCTTAACCATACCTCCGAAAGGAGTGTGAAAAGCCAAATAGCCGAAACTCTTTGTTAGGTCAACACCTTCAACTCGTTTTTTATATTCAAGAAATGCGTTTTCACAACAATCTAGATAAGAAAGCAATGATAAGTCAGAATCTCCAGCATCTCCATCTGCTGTAGGTCGACATGTATCCATCACTTCATAACCATAATAACCATTTGCACCAACATCTATCTGAAAAACATATGGTTTATCACTTACCAGTACTGCTACAGATCCAGAACCGTTACTGGGTTCTGCAAAAGACCAATCCTGCGTGAGTGCATCACCTCCTTCTTCAACCATAAAGCGAGAAACATCCGCAGCAATCACCAAAGCTTTAGCTCCTGGGGAAGCCTGAGACAAAATAAAATTGATTGCCATTTGTAAACCAGCCACACCCGAATAACAAGCGTTTTTTATTTCAAACAAACGACAATTACGATTTAAACCCAAATGATGATGAAAATATGTGCTCAACGATTTACCAAAATCAAAAGCCGATTCTGTACAGGAAATGACAAGTTCAATACGATCTTTTTCTTCCGGACTCAGAGCGTCAACAATTGGTTTAGCCGCATTTACTCCAAAGGTAATAGGATCTTCATATGGCAAGGCTACGGTTTTCTCATTCATCAGAAGATTTTTAAATCGAGTTGTATCCAACTTACGATGTTCAGCAAGTTTTTCCACATTTAAGTAAGCAGTTCCTGCGAAAACATTCATTGCTTCAATTCCAACTATACTCATAGTATTTTTCCTTATGTTAGATTATTAGAAAGATGTTTTTATTTTAAAATTGTTAATGCTATTCCTTATTTTATGATTTTGGAAAATATTTTTCGGCTTAATGGACATTTTTAATGCTTAATATATTCTGAAAACTTTACTATTATTGACTCATATGGAATTCAAAACTTTCAATGGAGTCTTAAATTTATTCAAGCAAACTGTTGAAATGAGAATCACCTACCAAATGCTCCGTCTCTCAAAGTTATTTCTCATTTCAACAGTTCATCATAATCATCATATTTTTTTGTAATTCATATCAAAAAATATTAAAAATGTCCATTGTAATAAAATTATCTTGTACTTTATAAAATTTACTTATTAATGCGAATTAAGGGTTGAAACTACTTTACTAATTGGCTAGTTAAATATTTGAAAATCAATAAAATAGTGTCGGGAATATTTGTTTAAAACATTGGGAATCAGTATCTTAAACGATTAATCTCACTTAATCCGTCTAAGCATGATTCCC